>NZ_JBQYSN010000119.1:0-11591 GCF_052686535.1 Agrobacterium sp. DKPNP3
CAGAAGGGCGGCAAGTTCGGCCGGGGAGAGGTCTTGGGCGGCGATCATGGGCGGAAACTACCGCATGTTCCCCGCCCGGGGAACCCGCAAATCACGCTGTCCAGCGCTGAATATCGCCGCTTTCGCCGATCATGGCGAGACCATGGGCAATCGAAAGCAACTCGCCGCCGCTTTCGATCCGGTCGGCATCGAAACGGCGGGTGAAGAGCTCCCGCACCGCCGGCACGAAGGAGGTGCCGCCAGTCAGGAAAACCTTGTCGATCGCATCAGGCGCAACCTGCGTCTTTTCCAGAACCTCGTCGAGCGCTTCTTCGATCTTGCCGAGATCCTCGGCGATCCAGCTGTTGAAATCGCTGCGTTTCACCGTCTTGCGTCCAGCCTTGCCGAGCGGTGCAAAGTTGAACTCCGCTTCTTCCGCTGACGACAGCGCCATCTTGGTGGCCGAAATAGCCTGATAGAGCGGGTAGCCCTCGTCATGTTCGACGAGATCGATGAACATTTCCAGCTTTTCCGGCTCCAGCGCCGAGCGCACCAGCGATTTCAGGTCGGTGAACTCCTTCGAGGTCTTGAAGATCGACAGCTGGTTCCAGCGGCCGAAATTCACGTAATAGCCGGAGGGCACGTCCAGCACCTTGTCGAAGCTCTTGAACTTGCTGCCCTTGCCGATCTCAGGCGAGACCAGATTGTCGATCATGCGGAAGTCGAAATGGTCGCCCGCAACACCGACGCCGGAATGGCCGATGGGGGTGGCGGAAAGCTTGCCGGCATGGGTCTCGAAACGGATCAGTGAATAGTCTGTGGTGCCGCCGCCAAAATCCGCCACCAGCACGTTGGCGTCTTTCTTCAGGTTTTGGGCGAAATAATAGGCGGCCGCCACCGGCTCGTAGACATAGTGGATTTCCGGGAAGCCGGCGCGGGTGAGCGCTTCATTGTAACGGGCAAGAGCGAGCGTCTCGTCGGGATTGCTGCCGGCGAACCGCACCGGCCGGCCGGCGATGACGGTCGACACATTTTCCGGCCATTCGGACCCTGCATAGGTCTTCAACTTGCGCAGGAACACCTCCATCAGATCTTCGAAGCTCTGGCGCTTGGCGAAGATCAGCGTGCCCTGAAACAGCGGCGAGGCCGCGAATGTCTTGATCGACTGCAGGAAACGACAGTCGCCGGCGTTGTCGATGAACTGGCGGATGGCGGCATGGCCCGCCTCCACATGCAGGGCGGCCGCACCGAGGCCGGCATCCTTCATGAAGGACAGCGCGGTGCGCATGCTGTCATCCGTGCCCGCGCTGCTGGTGAAGCGCATGGAGTGGCTTGCGCCGCCGTGGTCGGAAAGAGCCATGACCGTGTTGGTCGTGCCGAAATCGAGGCCGAGAGCCCGCTTTTGCGTCATCGCCATATCCTTGTGTCGATAGAAGAACCCGCCCGGCCCTTGGGCGGCCCGGCGTAAAAATAAGGGATGCTATTGGCATCCCGATGTCAGAGGAGGGCGGTTGATTGCACAGGGCGAACGGAATGACAAGCGTCGGCGGTCCTTTTTCGATCTACACCGCCTCTGTGCGCGGCGGCCGCAAAGTTACGGCAACCAAAGGGTCATATGGTAAATGGGTTCACAACTCTATTGTGAAAGTGCAAAGTAGTTGCTTGCTATTGCATTAGGGAAGTTCTGTTATAGCGAGTTCTGTAAAAAGAACAGGCAGCGGGATGAAGCCGCTCTCTATTGGATAGAATATTAATTTACCCTTGGCATGTCCCGCCGGGCATGCTGTCTTCGATTGTCAGTTGTTCGTAGTTTTGGAAGTTTGATGCCCCACAGGATCGGTCAAAACACCGCGGAGGACGAAGCGGCGGACCATGCCCCTGCCGTTCAGGGCGACATGGGCGTTTTCTTCCGGCAGTTCATGGCCCTCATGGAGGCCTCCCAGCAGGGTTATGCGCTGTTTGACGGCAGTGATGCGTTGCGGTTCGCCAACAGCGCGTTTCGCGTTGCGCTCGGTATCGGGCCGCAGGATTTTCCCAGCTGGGTTGAGCTTATGCGCGCCGGGTTTCGAAACGCGACCGGCACAACCATCGAAACATCGGATTTCGAGCTCTGGCTGCGCTCCGCCAAGACGCGGCGCGGCAAGTTGCCGTTTCGCACCATCGAGACCAGTCTCAAGGATGGGCGCTGGACCTTGACGACCGAAACCACGCTGCCGGGCGGCTGGATGCTGTGCGTGGTCACCGATGTGTCAGAACTTGGCGTCGAGTTGCGCGACCTGCGTCAGGAACGGGACCGGGCCCTGAAATCCGCCTTGAGTGATGAGCTGACCGGCCTCGGCAACCGCCGTTACGCCATGGACACTCTCAACCACCTGCTCGGCCCAAACAAGGCCCAGGCG
This sequence comes from Agrobacterium sp. DKPNP3, assembly GCF_052686535.1. Classification (NCBI taxonomy): domain Bacteria; kingdom Pseudomonadati; phylum Pseudomonadota; class Alphaproteobacteria; order Hyphomicrobiales; family Rhizobiaceae; genus Agrobacterium; species Agrobacterium sp. DKPNP3. The sequence continues at coordinate 2,379 of NZ_JBQYSN010000119.1, forward strand.
CTTGCCGTCATCATCATGGACATCGATCACTTCAAGAGTGTCAACGACCGCTTCGGCCATGCCTACGGCGACATGGTGCTGCAAGATTTCGCGGCACGGCTGTCTTCCACCGCCGGCCGGGACGACCTTCTCGGAAGAATCGGTGGCGAAGAGTTTTTGCTGGTACTCAGTGGCTCACGCATGCACAGCGCCGAAACACTGATGCGCCAGCTTCAACTGTCTCTGGCCGATGCCGCGCCGCTGCGCGACATGCCCGATTTTCGCTATAGTTGTTCAGCCGGCATTGCCTATGCCAATCCCGGTGAGCGCGCCAGCGACGTTTTGCGACATGCCGATACGGCACTTTATGAAGCGAAGAACACCGGGCGGAACCGCTACGTGATCTACGGAGCGGCCCCGTGACCGGCCATTGCGGCTCAGCCCCAGTTCGATTTCGCCGCGCCGCCATCCACCCGCAGCATCGTGCCGGTAATGTAGCTCGCGGGAACAGAGCAAAGGAAAGCGCCGGCAGCAGCAAATTCGTCCACCGTGCCCAGACGGCCGGCCGGAATGCTCTTGACGGATGCTTCGCGAATGTCCTCCAGGGTCTTGCCCAAGCGCTTGGCGTTGGCGCCATCCAGCTCATCAATGCGGTCGGTGTGGATGCGGCCGGGCAGCAGCAGGTTGGAGGTGATGCCGAAGCCCGCCACTTCGGAAGACAGCGTCTTGCTCCAGCCGACGAGCGCGCCGCGCAGCGTGTTGGAAAGGGCCAGATTCGGGATCGGCTCGAACACGCCTGAGGAGGCGACGGTGAGGATGCGGCCGAACCCCTGTTCCTTCATCTGCGGCAGCAGCGCGTTGGTGAGCGTGATGACGCGCAGCACCATCGACTGGAAGAAGGTATCGAGCTTGTCCGCCGTCATCTCCTGGGCAAGGCCCGGTGTCGGTCCGCCGGTATTATTGACGAGAATATCGATGCCGCCGAGCTTGTCCTTGACGGCTTGCACTATGGCCTCGACAAAATTGTCATCGCCTAGGTCGCCCCACACCCAGTCGGCCTTGCCCTTGCCGAGCGCATTGATCGCCTTGCAATTTTCCGCCAGCTTTTCACCGCTTCTGCCAACCAGAAGAACGTTGACGCCTTCTTTCGCCAGCGCGGTGGCAATGCCAAGCCCAAGGCCGCGAGAGGAAGCGAGAACGAGGGCCCGTTTGCCGGAAATGCCGAGATCCATGGATTTTGTCCTGTCTTGAGAGTGCTGTATCTGCTGGTTATAGAGCATTTCGGCGAAATGTGGACCATCGTCGCCACCTTCCTCAGCTTCGCCGTCTCGCTCGTCGCGGCATGGTTCGCAGAACCGCCGGCTGACGATCGTGTCCACCACGGATGAGGAGTGGGCGGTTCGAGTGTCCTCACCCGTCAGGCTAAGTGGGAGGGAATTTCAAAGGAGCTGTGGCGGTTCTACGACCTTCTGCCAAATACCAGGGAGACAGACATGATCACGATGCCGCCGCCCGTCAGAACCAGCGGCGATATGGCTTCGTTGTAAAAGAGCCAGACCCAAACCGGTCCGAGGATGACGTCCAGCATGGAAATTAATCCGGCTTCGCCGGCGTTTATGCGCCGGGACCCTTGCAGCAGGAATATATAGCCGAGGGCCGTGGTGAAAACGCCGTAAAGCGCACACGCAACGACCTGCGTCGGAGCTGGAAGCTCAAACCGCATCAGCGGCAGCGCGACGCAAAGGCAGATCAGCGCGGCGAGAGCGGTCATCAGAGCGGTATCCATGTCGGGGAAGCGCTTCGCGATGACGATTTGGGTGGCGCATCCTGTGGTCATTACGAAGGCAGCAAAGATGCCTAGCATATCCTGCTGAGATACCGCCGCGCCGACCGAAATCAATACGCCGACGAAAGCGGCGCAGCCGGCAATGGCGAAACGGTAGCTTACCCGATCCCGCAAGGACATAAATGCGATGACGGCCACAATAAAAGGAAGCGTTGCATAGATCGTCATCACGTTGGCGACGGTCGTCCAGCGCAACGACGCGACATAGGTGATCGCAGCGATCGCAGACACCATGCATCCGGCAAGGCCGGGCAAGCCGAATGACGTCAGCGACCGCTGTCTGGTAAGTCTATTCCTAAGCAGAAGAAACGCCCCGAGAGCCAAAAAGGTGAAAGCTGAGCGCCACGCCACCATCGACCACACATCCATATCGGCCATGCGCACGAAAAGCCCTGCCGTGCTCCACAAAACTGCGGAGGCTGCAACAAGATATATGCCACTGGAACGCTCATGTGATAGACTCATGTCGGCACCACTCCGAGGAGGTAAGTATGTATAATCAGCATTGTAGACGATCGGTCTAGTGATGGGTGTTCAATCTGCGACACGCATGCGTCTCATTTCGGAGGGAATGCGCCAGCTGCTTGCTCATGGTTATGAGGGCGTTGGGATCGGCCCGATCCTCAAGGAAGTGGATGTGCCAAAAGGGTCGTTCTACTACTTTTTTGCAAGCAAGGACGACTTCGTGGTGGCGGTCATCGAGGCCTACGAGCGAAAATACGCGCAGATCAGGGAAAGCCTTTTTGCGGATGCCTCGTTGCGCGCCTTGCAGCGACTAGCGGTATATTTCGAGACGCTGGAACTCGAGCTAAAACAGGACGGACCTTATGCAGGCTGCCTTTACGGGGTGATTGCCCAGACGGCTGCCGGCCGCAGCGCTCTGGTCCGGGACGCGCTCGCTATTTCATTCAGGCGGTGGGAGACGAGCATCCGCGAACTGCTTACGCATGCCCAATATGAAGGCGACATTGCCGACGATGAGGATGTTTCGGACCTCTGCGCTTGTATCATCGAGGCCTATGAAGGCGCGCTCATCCGCGTGAAAGCCACGGACGATACAGCCGCTTTCACCCGGTTCCGCACTAAGGGCTTACAAAGGCTGATGGCGAACATGCATTAGAGTGGCGGCATCTTGTCTCGAAATAGATGACTGGCCCGCCCTAGCTGAATTCGTGGCAAACTGCGCGGCGCTGTCTCACATCGCGTTCGGTACAGCGTCCCGGCATATGCCATCGATGAAGCGAATGGCGCCATCGCCGAGACGATAAATTCCGTCTTGCGGAACGGGGAGCTCCAGCATTTCCCGTTGCGACAGACCCGCATAGACCCCGCGGATGAGTCGGCCAAACAAACCGTGCGATATGGCTATCGTGGGCCGGTCGATATCGGCAAGCCATGTTCTTGCGCGTCGGCAGGCGTCATCGAAACTCTCGCCGTCAGGCGATCTAAAATACCAATCGAAAGCATCCGAGCCCTCGAGATGGCCGGGATATTCTGCGTCTATTTCGAATTTTGTCATCCCGTCCCAGCAGCCGGTGGTCACCTCCATCAGCCGTGAGTCCTCGATGCCATGGAGCGGCAGCAACCGCTGAACCCTGCTTGCCGTTTCGCGCGTTCTGCCTAGCGGACTTACCCGCAGCTCAAACAAGCGTGTACCGCTGGAAAGCTCGTCACGAAGAATGCAAGCCACCCGGTCAGCCTGTTCAATCCCATGCCGCGTCAGGGGCGAGTCTTTCTGACCCTGGAATCGGCCGAGTGTATTCCAGACGGTCTCGCCATGCCGCAACAGGTAAATAGTCGACACGCGATTCCCCTTTGCGTTGCCACCCGGCCGTGGACAGTCACATCTTTGCTTGCACGGCGCAATCGCCATATCGAGGGTGTGAGCGGCTCCCCTGGCAATTGCGGTGGTTGAATACGCCCCGGACTTCCAAACCCTTGACGATGCAGCGTCTCGTTAATATGCTGGAATGACGTGAACGTAAAAGTAAAATGTATTCGTCAGGTTGTCTGACAATATGGTGGCGCGCGTCCTGATTCGCCGTTATAGACGCTCGACAAAGGCATTTTGCTTTGCGAAGACAGGTGCTGGCTGGTGCAGCGTCGCAGATGGGCTTTCAGTCTGGCGCAGGCGGTGCGGTGCGGCAACGGAAAAGACGATAACAACAGCCGGATGGGACCGGCGATCTGAGAGGACACGATGACGGAAGCGATGGAACTGCCCGAACGCGAAGCGATGGAATTCGACGTTGTGATCGTCGGTGCGGGTCCGGCCGGTCTTGCCGCGGCGATCCGGCTGAAGCAGGTCGAGCCGGAGCTTTCGGTCGTCGTGCTGGAAAAGGGCGCGGAAGTCGGCGCGCATATCCTCTCCGGCGCCGTGGTCGATCCCATCGGCATTGACAGGCTGCTGCCGGGCTGGCGCGAAGAGGAGGGGCATCCCTTCAAGACCGAGGTCGAGGACGACCAGTTCCTGTTCCTCGGGCCCGCAGGCTCCATCCGCCTGCCGAACTTCATGATGCCGCCGCTTATGAACAATCACGGCAATTACATTGTCTCGCTCGGCCTCGTCTGTCGATGGCTGGCGGAAAAGGCGGAAGGACTCGGCGTCGAGATCTATCCGGGCTTTGCCGCCACTGAAGTGCTTTATAATGACGAAGGTGCCGTCATCGGCGTCGCCACCGGCGACATGGGCATCGAAAAGAATGGCGAGACGGGCCCGAACTTCACCCGCGGCATGGAACTGCACGGCAAATATGTGTTGATCGGCGAGGGCGTGCGGGGATCGCTTGCCAAGCAGCTGATCGCCAAATTCGATTTGTCCAGGGACCGCGAGCCGCAAAAGTTCGGCATCGGCATCAAGGAACTCTGGCAGGTCAAGCCGGAGAAACACAAACAGGGCCTCGTGCAGCACTCCTTCGGCTGGCCGCTCGGCTTCAAGACCGGTGGCGGCTCGTTCCTATATCATCTGGAAGATAACCTCGTCGCCGTCGGCTTCGTGGTGCATCTCAATTACAAGAACCCCTATCTTTATCCTTTCGAGGAATTCCAGCGCTTCAAGACGCATCCGGCGATCCGCGATACGTTCGAGGGCGGCAAGCGCATCTCCTATGGCGCGCGCGCCATCACCGAGGGCGGCTATCAGTCGGTGCCCAAGCTCACTTTCCCGGGTGGCGCGCTGATCGGCTGTTCCGCCGGTTTCGTCAACGTTCCGCGCATCAAGGGCAGCCATAATGCGGTTCTGTCGGGCATGCTGGCGGCGGAAAAGATCGCCGCAGCGATTTCCGCCGGCCGCGCCCACGACGAGGTTGCCGAGATCGAGGCCGAATGGCGCGACGGCGATATCGGCAAGGACCTGAAGCGGGTGAGGAACGTCAAGCCGCTCTGGTCGAAGTTCGGCACGGCCATTGGCGTGGCGCTCGGCGGTCTCGACATGTGGACGAACCAGCTTCTTGGCTTCTCCTTCTTCGGCACGCTGAAGCACGGCAAGACGGATGCCCAGAGCCTCGAGCCCGCTTCCAAGCACAAGCCGATCGCCTATCCGAAGCCGGATGGCGTTCTGACCTTCGACCGCCTGTCCTCCGTCTTCCTCTCCTCCACCAACCATGAGGAAGACCAGCCGGTGCATCTTCAGGTGAAGGATATGGAGTTGCAGAAGCGCTCCGAACACGACGTTTTTGCCGGTCCCTCGACCCGTTACTGTCCGGCCGGTGTTTACGAGTGGGTGGAGAAGGACGGCGAGGAGGTCTACGTCATAAACGCCCAGAACTGCGTGCACTGCAAGACCTGCGATATCAAGGATCCCAACCAGAACATCAACTGGGTGCCGCCCCAGGGCGGCGAGGGGCCGGTTTACGCCAATATGTGATGGTGTGAACGAGCGAAAAATCGCGCAACGACTGTTTCGGTGATGTCGTTGCGAGGGTGCAGTCGTCATCGAACCGGGCTGTCGCGTCGGCGCTCGACTCTTATCTGACGTAGGTCGTTTCCGTCATGCCGGCCTTGAGCCGGTATCCAGCCGAAGCGCGTCTGCGCGGCGAGATTTGTCTTTTCAGCCCAAGGACTTGGGCTGGCCGGATGCCGGCATGACGGAGGTGGTGGAGCGCGCCACGACTATCGAGACATCGATGTCACCCGTGACGCAGCAGCAGCCTCCGCAGCCCGTATCCCCGTCAGTATTTGTGGATTGCTCTTCGATTTCTTACATATAGGATGTTGGGGTGTTGTAGCATCGCCTTGCCCGCGGGTTGCGGGTGGTGAATGCAGGAACGCCTGGAATCTGCGTTTGGTCCTTGGGCAGGCTCGGAAGTGTCTGCGCCGCCCAACGACGGGGAGTGAGAAAATGTCCGGCTTTCAAAGGCTGAAGATCGTGCGAAAGACAGGTTTGGTTGGCAGCGTGGCGGTGCTTGCGCTGGTTGCCTTTACCTTCAGTGGCAGCCCGCTGGCGGCGGCAAGCTGCCGCTCCGATGCGATGGCCGGCATAGACTGGCGTGAGTGCAACAAGCGCCTGCTGATGCTGGGCGGCAGCAATCTCGACTCGGCGATGCTCTACGGCACGGATTTTACCTATACCGATCTGCGCGGTTCATCGCTTAAAGGCACCAATCTGGAAAAGGCCAAGCTGATCCGCACATCCCTTGCCGAAGCGAACCTTCAGGGCGCCAATCTGACCAAGGTTGAAGCCTATCGCAGCGACTTTTCCGCCGCCGATGCCACCAACGCCAAATTCATCAACGCCGAGATGCAGCGTACCAAGTTCGAGAATACCAAGCTCGATGGCACGGACTTCACCAAGGCCGAACTTGGCCGCGCGGATTTCGAAGGGGCCTCACTGAACGGCTCGAAATTCTCCCTGACCAACCTCTCGCGTGCCCGTTTCGAGGGTGCGAAAGTGGGCGGGCCGGTCGATTTTACCAACGCATTCCTGCTGCTGACCCGGATCGAAGGCGTCGATCTCTCCACGGCAACGGGCCTCGAACAGAAGCAGATTGATATCGCCTGCGGTGACGCGAAGACAAAATTGCCGAGCGGGCTGACTGTGCCTGCCTCCTGGCCCTGCGCGGAAGACCCTGACGACGATTGACGCAGTCCGTCGTATCGATTGCCGTTGAACTGCGCCGACGGTACGGATGTGATGCCCTTCGCCGGCCGGAAGGGCATGACCTGGCAAGGGGATCGGCTGGGGCTTCAAAAGAAGCAGAAGGGTTTCTGCCGCCCTCCCAGCACCAAGCCGATCCGCCTTAATAGGTGCACGGAAAGCCTAGAAGCCTGACAAAACGATCTTGCCCTTTGCCTTGTTGCTTTCGATCAGCGCATGCGCCCTGATCAGATTTTCCGCATTGATGGTTCCGAAAACCTCGGTCAGCGTCGTCTTGATCTTGCCGGCATCGACCAGTTCGGCAACGTGGTTGAGCAGCTTGTGCTGTTCGATCATGTCGGGCGTTTCAAATACAGCGCGGGCGAACATCATTTCCCAGTGGATCGAGATGCATTTGCGCTTGAAGGCCATCACGTCGAAGCCGCCGGCCGGATCGTCGATCAGGGCAAAGCGGCCCTGCGGCGCAATGGTCGCCACGCTGTCGGCCGCATGGATGTCGCTATGCGTCGTGGAGAAAACGAAGCCCGGCGCGCCGAGGCCCAGCGCCTCCACCTGCGGCGTTATCGGTTTGCTGTGGTCGACGACGTGATGCGCGCCTAGCTCCTTGACCCACGCGATCGTTTCCGGCCTTGAGGCTGTCGCGATCACTGTCAGATCCGTCAGCGCCCGGAGAAGCTGGACGGCGATCGAGCCAACGCCACCGGCCCCGCCGATGACCAGAACGGCATTGGCCGCACCGGGAACCGGTTCCTTCACCCGCAGCCGGTCGAACAGCGTCTCGTAAGCCGTGATGGCGGTGAGGGGCAGGGCGGCAGCTTCTTCGAAGGTCAGTGATTTCGGCTTTGCACCGACAATGCGCTCGTCGACCAGATGAAATTCGCTGTTGGAGCCGGGACGATTGATGACGCCCGCGTAATACACTTCGTCACCCGGTTTGAACAGCGAGACCTTGTCGCCAACGGCCTTCACCACGCCGGCCGCATCGAAGCCAAGCACGCGGGTGGCGCCGTTTTCCGGCGACTGGTTGCGACGGACCTTGGTATCGACGGGGTTCACCGAAACCGCCTTCACTTCAACCAGAATATCGTGCCCTTTCGCGTCCGGCTGGGGCAGCTCGATATCGATCAGAGCATCACTGGCGGTGATAGGCTGGCTCGTCTTGTAACCGATGGCGCGCATGAACAGTCTCCTTTGCTTGTTTGCGTGCCTCTTACTTGATACATATGAACATCGATCGCAAGAATGCACATTTTGTGATGATACACACAAAAAGGATACTGTAGATGTCGCGACCGCGCGCCAAGCTCACCGGTAACTTTCCCGGCTGCCCGGTGGAATCGGCCCTGAGTTTTCTCGATGGCAAATGGAAGGGCGTGATCCTCTATCACCTCATCAATGAGGGCACCCTGCGTTTCAACGAGCTGCGCCGCCATATTCCGAGCGTCACTCAGCGCATGCTGACCAAGCAACTGCGCGAGTTGGAAGAGGCCGGCCTGATTTCCCGCACCGTTTTCCCCGTCGTGCCGCCGCGCGTGGATTATGCGCTCACACCGCTGGGCGAGACGATGCGGCCGGTGATTTCGGCCCTGAAAAGCTGGGGCGATGCGCACGTCGTCTGTAAAAACGGCGCGAAATACACCCAGCTTCCGCAGGTGGCGGAGAAGGCGGCCTGAAAGAAATCACGGGTAAAAGCAAGTGCCGTGGACGTCATTTTTCATGGTGCGATGCAACACGGATTTGCCCCGATTGATGCATAATGCTGCGATCTCGATTCGCAGCAGGGACATCAAAGCACATGAGCATGGGTTGGATGGAGGCCGGATTTCTCGGCCTTTTGCAAGGACTTACGGAATTTCTTCCGATTTCTTCAAGCGCGCATCTGAGGATCGCCGGGGAGTTCTTGCCCTCCGGCGCCGATCCCGGAGCCGCCTTCACCGCCATTACCCAGATCGGCACGGAAATGGCCGTGCTGGTTTATTTCTGGTCAGACATCATGCGGATCGCCGCCGCCTGGCTGCGGCAGAACCTGCGCCTCGGTCCTTATGACAAGGCTGATGCCCGGCTAGGCTGGCTGATCATCGTCGGTTCTGTACCGATCGTGTTTCTGGGGCTGTTCTTCAAGGATGCGATCGAACATTCGCTGCGCAACCTTTATATCACCGCGGTGATGCTGATCGTCTTCGGTATCGTCCTTGGCGTGGCCGACAGGATCGGGGAGAAGCGTTATAAATTGAACCAGCTGATCTGGCGCGATGGCATCCTCTTCGGATTCGCGCAGGCCATGGCACTTATC
>NZ_JBQYSN010000120.1:0-11588 GCF_052686535.1 Agrobacterium sp. DKPNP3
ACGCCACGAGGCTGGCGCGACAGCAGCAGGTGCGGGTGTCGGGGCTGGCGGCTGCGGCTGGCCGGTGCCGAAGATGGAACTGAGAAAGCCGCCCTGTGCTGCGGCCTGAGGGGCAGGATTGGCGCTTTCCAACGCGTGGATGCGCTCTTCGAGCTGCTTGATATGGGCTGCCGCCGCCTCCAGACCCTTTTCCTGAACGATTACCGCCTGAGCAAGATAATAGGGAGCTGCGGGCTGATCGCGCACGGCGTCTGCGATCAATGTTTCCGCCTCGCGGTCCCGCGGGGTGGCGGATGCGGCCTTGGTTCTTTCGAACAGGCCCTTGAGAAGCTGGCTTTCTTCCGGTGACATATGCTGCCTCCTTACCGTGAAGCGTAAATCCACGATAAGGAGGTAGGCCACAATTTTGGCTTTTCAAAGCGGTCCGAATTTTAAATTTCGGTAATGATCCTCAGCCGCCGAAGGCGAGCGAGAGGCCCGCAATCGCCGTCAGCGCGCCAACCGTGCGGCTGGCGACCGGGCCGAAGCGGGCGATGCCGAGACCGAGCGCGATGCCGGCTAGATGCAGGATGGCGGTGGCGATCATGAAACCGACGCCGAATTGCAGCGCGCCGGCGCTGCCGAGTTCGCCACCATGCGCGTGACCGTGGAAAAGGGCGAAGGCGCCGACGATGGCTGCCGCCGCCGCCGTAGGGAGCCTTGCCGCCATGGCGACCAGAAGGCCAAGGCCGATGACGGAGGCGAGAATGGCGGGTTCGACGAAGGGAAGGCCGATGCCGTAAACCGCCATCAGGAAGCCCACGGCCATGGTGCCGACAAAGGCGGTGGGCACGATCCACAGCGCCTTGCGGTCATTGCGGGAAAAGGCGATCTGTGAAGCCCAGATGCCGACAGCCACCATCGCCAGAATGTGATCCGCACCGAAAAAGGGGTGCGAAACGCCGGCCATGAAGGAGCCGTGTTCTTCCGGGTTCAAATGCGCGAAAGCGGGCAGGGTGGTAAGGCCGAGCGCGGCAGCGGCAAGGCTTAGTCTTTTCAGCATGGTTCCCTCTTAAGATTATCGCCGCCCATCTGCTGTCTTGGGTTCCCGCAGCGTGCGGCACTGCAATGAGACGCCGACGATATCGCGAAGACGAACGAGCTGTCCATGCGTCATCTGCCGGGGGTGCTGTTTATTGTTCGGGCGCGAACCTTGTCTTTTTTGCTCATTGCCTTACGTAACAAGTCGCACTATGTCCGAAGGGCATGCACGAATTTTGCTGGAGAGAGCCGTTGATGAACGAAGACGAAGACGACAAGAGCAAGGAACTGCCGATCGGCAAGGAAACGGAAGCGAATCTTTTCAAGTCGCGTTCGATCTTCATCTATGGTGGCATCACGCAGGAACTGGCGCAGAAGGTCTGCACGCAGCTCGTGGCCCTTGCCGCCGCCAGCGACGACGACATTCGCGTTTACGTCAATTCGCCGGGCGGCCATGTCGAATCGGGTGATTCCATCCACGACATGATCAAGTTCATCAAGCCGAAGGTCTATATCATCGGCACGGGCTGGGTCGCTTCCGCCGGCGCGCTGATCTATGTTTCGGTGCCGAAGGAACGGCGCCTTTGCCTGCCGAACACCCGCTTCCTGCTGCACCAACCCTCCGGCGGTACGCGTGGCATGGCATCCGATATCGAAATCCAGGCCCGCGAAATCATCAAGATGAACCAGCGCCTGATCAAGATCTTCTCCAAGGCCACCGGCCAGAGCGAAGAAAAGATCGCCAAGGACATCGATCGCGATTACTGGCTGAGCGCAGAAGACGCCAAGGATTATGGCCTCGTCGGCAAGATAGTCGAGAGCCAGTCGGAACTTTGATCTTCTGACTTTCCGTTGAAAAAAGCCCGTGCCGATGAGAATCGGTGCGGGCTTTTTCCATTCAGGCTGGTGTCATTTCATCGTGTCACAGGCCTTCATCATGTCCGCTTTCTTCATCTTGTTCATGTCCATGCCGGCCTTGTGCATGCAGTCCTTCTTGCTGGTCATCGACATCCCATCCTTTTTCATGGTCTCCATTTTCATGGTGTCGCTCTGCGTGGCGTCTTTTGTCATCCCGCCGGTCTTCATGCCGTCGGCATGGACGCTGCCTGCGAAGGACAGCGCGGAGAGTAGGGAAGTGGCAGCAATGGCGATCAGGGTGCGGGTCATGAAGGATCTCCTCTTGAAGTCGTTGAATGTCCGCCGGCAATGCGCCGCGGTTCACGATCATCCATTCGGACAGGACCGGCTGCTCGTTACATCTTCACGCGCTTGTGACGCAAAGTTCGGGCGAGATTTTTTTCAAGCCATTATGTAACAATAGTTTGCCGATGCCGAATAACCCCATAGTGACGATGACAGGCAGCCCTTCGGAAGAGACACTCAAATTGCTGATGCTGCGTTCTCTTGATGGGGACGAAGGCGCCTACAGGCATTTGTTGCACGCGTTGAGACGACTGCTGGTCGCCTATTACGGGCGACGCATGGCCGCCGCCTCCAGAGCGGATGTCGAAGATCTTGTTCAGGAGACTTTGTTGTCGCTTCACGCCAAGCGGGCGACCTATGACCGTGAAAGACCATTCACTGCGTGGTTTTTCTCGATAGCGCGCTACAAGCTCATCGACCACTATCGTGGCAGGGGCGCGCGGGCGCTTACAGAGGTCGAACTCGATGAGTCGCTTGAAGCCGAGTCCTCCGTTGACGCCGTCACGGCTCGCATGGATGTGGAGAGGCTGCTGGACGCGCTACCGGAGCGGCAAGGCGATCTCATTCGACGGGTGAAAATCGAAGGTCAGTCAATTGCCGAAGCGGCGGCGAAATCCGGGCAGACGGAGCTTGCGGCAAGGGTTGGCATTCACAGAACGCTGAAAGTCCTGGCGGCAAAATTGCGGGGGGACAGGTGAGAAAGACGGAAGACATCATCGAGAAACTTGTAAGCAATCTTAAGCCCGTCCCGGCTTTTGCGCTCAAGCGCCGATTTGCAATTGCGGCCCTGTCGGCGCTTGGCGTTTCGCTCGTGCTGATGCTTGCCATTCTCGGCCCTCGCAGCGACATGAACGACGCCGTGACCGAGCCGGGTTTCTGGGTTAAATCCGCCTACAACGCCCTGCTGGCACTGACCGCGTTTTTCGCCGTCATTCGCCTTTCGCGGCCCGATGGCGAACGGGGTTACGTGTTTGTTTGGCATACGCTGATTTTTGTTGCCATGGCGGTGACTGCGCTTGTGCAACTGGGCTTTGCCGTGCCGGGCACCTATCGCACCCTTATTCTCGGCTCATCCGCACTGCACTGCCCGTTCTTGATCGTTGGTTTTGCGTCTCCCGTGTTTCTCGCGAATTTCGCGGTTCTGCGCCGTTCGGCGCCCGCTGACCCGACGCTTGCGGGATTTGTCGCGGGCGTTGCCGCCGGCGCGGCCGGGGCATGGGTCTATTCATGGTTCTGCACCGAAAACGGCATGGCTTTCGTGCTGATCTGGTATTCGCTAGGCATTCTCCTGACCGGCATCATCGGTTCCATTGCAGGCTCGCGCCTGCTGCGCTGGTAAGGGCGTACCTGTTCGCCCGTCGAGCATCTTGCCAGCGGATGGGTTTTTTGATCTTCAGAATAAACAGAAGATCCAGGAACCGCCATGCTGAAAGATTTTTCCGTCCAGAGCCTGTTCATGGGCTGCCTCACCGCTTTTGTCGGTTTTGCCAGTTCCTTCGCCGTTGTGCTGCAGGGCTTGAAAGCGGTCGGCGCAACCGATTTCGAAGCTGCGTCCGGGCTGATGGCGCTTTCGGTGGCGATGGGGATTTGTGCTATCGTCCTCTCCGCCGCGACACGGCTTCCCATCAGCATCGCTTGGTCGACCCCGGGGGCCGCGCTGCTGGCGACGACCGGTGTGATCGAGGGCGGATTTCCGGCTGCCGTCGGCGGCTTTATCATCTGCGCCATCCTGATCGTCATTGCCGGCCTGTTCCGGCCACTTGGAAAAGCGGTCGCTTCCATTCCTGCGCCGCTTGCCAATGCCATGTTGTCGGGTGTCATCATTGGCCTTTGTTTTGCACCGATCAAGGCAATCGGTTTTAATCCCGCGCTCGGCTTGCCGATTATTCTGGCCTGGATCATCGTCGGCGCTTTCAAACGGCTGTTTGCCGTGCCCGCGGCGCTCGCTGCTTTCGTGCTCGTCATGATCTTCGGCGTCGATATTCCCACGGGCGCGTTCGATAGCGTCGCACAGTCGCTGACGCCGCCGATGGAATGGGTGACGCCGGTCTTCAGCCTCCACGCCATCGTTTCCATCGCGCTGCCGCTCTTCATCGTGACGATGGCCTCGCAAAATATTCCCGGCATCGCCGTCCTGAAGGTCAATCATTACGACCCGCAGCCCGGTCCGCTTTTCGCGGCAACCGGTTTCTTCTCGCTGCTGTCGGCGCCTTTCGGGGGCCATGCGGTCAATCTGGCCGCCATCACGGCGGCCATGTGCGCCGGGGAAGATGCCCATCCCGATCCGAAACGCCGCTACTGGGCGGCGATTATCGGCGGCGTTGGATATATCGTCTTCGGGTTGCTGGCGGGTGTGGTGACAGCCTTCGTCGCGCTCGCGCCGCCCGTCCTCATTCAGGCGGTGGCGGGGCTGGCGCTGGTCGGCGCCTTTTCCGGCTCGGCGGTCGCTGCTTTCAAGGAGCCGGAAACCCGCGAGGCGGCGGCCATCACCTTCCTCATCACCGCCTCCGGCCTTTCCTTTGGCGGCGTTTCCGGGGCCTTTTGGGGGCTGATCGGTGGCGGGTTGATGATGGCGTTGCAGCGAGTGGTGAAGCGTGGTTAAATAGTGGAAATGGTATAGTTTTTATATTATATTCTTATGGAATTTGAATTTGATCCGGCCAAGAGCGCCGGCAATAAAGACAAGCACGGGATTGATTTTGTCGATGCCCAGGCGTTGTGGCACGATAAATTCGGTTTGACCGTTACCGCGCTGGGCGTTGGTGAGGAGCGGTTTGCGCTCATCGCTCTTTTCGGCGACAAATTATGGCTGGCGGTGCATACGCTGCGCGGTGGCCGTATTCGAATCATCTCCGTTCGGCGCGCCCGCGAGTTAGAGAGGCACCATTATGAAGACAATAAGCGCAGAAGAATTCGACAGGATGGCTGATGATGGCGAGGACATCGGTGAGTATCTCGACTGGACAACGGCGCGGCATCTGAATATCGAGCCCAAGCGTGTCAATATCGATTTTCCGACATGGGTCGTAAACGACCTCGATAATGAGGCTCGGAGACTTGGTGTGACCCGGCAGTCGCTTGTCAAATTGTGGATCGCGGAAAGGCTTGAGATTGGCCGACACGCAAAATAAGCCTGCACCGCACAAGATCACTTGTCAGACCGCCAGCCGCTGTTTATACACATCGCCATGAGCAACAGCATCGCAACAAGTTCCGGCATAAGCGCGCAGATTTCTGCGAAGGCCTTGCCGTGCGGTGCACTCTCGCTTCTTAGCCTCGACCTTACACGCGGTTGCCGGGTCCAGTGAGGAGCGCCCGGCGGCCGAAAGCCCGCTGGTGCAAACGCTCCTCATCTCGAAATCTCATTTTATACTGGATTTAGGCCCCCAAGGGCCGCGCACCCGCCGATGGCTTGAAGAAGCCCGCGGATGGCGCAAGGAGGAAGCGACATGGACGCCAAGACCACCACTATTTCAAAGGGCATGACCGACGCGAGCGTGAAGTATCGCCCTTATCCCACCATCAATATCCCCGATCGTACCTGGCCTTCAAAGACCATCACCAAGGCGCCGATCTGGTGTTCTGTCGACTTGCGCGACGGAAACCAGTCGCTGGTCAACCCCATGGGTCATGATCGCAAGGCGCGCATGTTCAAGCTGCTCTTGGAAATGGGCTTCAAGGAAATCGAGATCGGTTTCCCTTCCGCCTCGCAGACAGATTTCGATTTTGCCCGCTGGTGCGTGGAAGAGGGCAATGTGCCTGACGACGTTTCCCTGCAGGTGCTGGTGCAGTGCCGGCCGGAACTGATCACCCGCACGTTCGAAGCGCTGGAAGGCGCCAACCAGCCTATTATCCATTTCTACAATTCCACGTCGGAATTGCAGCGTCGCGTGGTGTTCGGCAAGGATGTGCACGGCATCAAGCAGATCGCCGTCGATGCGGCCAAGATGATCACCGACATGGCGGCCAAGGCCGGCGGCGGGTACCGCTTCGAATATTCGCCCGAGAGCTTCACCGGCACAGAGCTGGAAGTGGCGCTGGAAATCTGCAACGCCGTGGTCGAGGTGGTGAAGCCGACGGCGGACAACAAGCTGATCCTGAACCTGCCGTCGACGGTGGAAATGGCGACGCCGAACATCTATGCCGACCAGATCGAATGGATGTGCCGCAACATCGACAACCGCGAAAACGTCATTATCTCGCTGCATCCCCACAATGACCGTGGCACGGGCATCGCGGCGACGGAGCTGGGCCTGATGGCGGGTGCTGACCGCGTCGAAGGCACGCTGTTCGGTAATGGCGAGCGCACGGGTAACGTCGACGTCGTGACGCTGGCGCTGAACATGTATACGCAGGGTGTCGATCCCGAACTGGATTGCCGTGATATCGAGCGCATCAAGGCGGTCTACGAATATTCCAACGAGATGACGATCCCGGAGCGCCATCCTTACGTCGGCGAACTGGTCTATACGGCCTTTTCCGGCTCGCATCAGGATGCGATCAACAAGGGCATGAAGGCGATCAAGGTTGCCAACCACCCGGTGTGGGAAGTGCCCTATCTGCCGATCGACCCGAAGGATGTAGGACGTTCCTACGAAGCGATCATCCGCATCAATTCGCAATCCGGCAAGGGTGGCATCGCCTATATCCTCCAGCAGGATTACGGCATCAACCTGCCGCGCAACCTGCAGGTGGAGTTCCGCGAGGATATTCAGCGCATCACCGACGAAGAGGGTGTCGAGCTGCCGGCCAAGCGCATCTATGAGCGCTTTATCGAACGCTACGTGACGCAGCCGAATGCACGCCTCAAGTTCGTCGATCACCACACCTATCCGGCCGGCGATTTCAAGGGCGTGCGGATTGTTGCCGCCGAAATCACCGATAATGGTGAGGTGAAGCGTATCGAGGGCAAGGGCACCGGCCCGATCGATGGCTTCATCAATGCGCTGTCGGTTTATCTCGGCATCGATCTCTCAGTGAATGATTATTCCGAGCATTCGTTGCAGCACGGCTCGAATGCGTCGGCCATCGCTTATGTCGAGATGGAGCATCCAGGCGGTAAGCTGTTCGGGGCCGGGGTGAATACGAATATCGTGGCGGCGTCGCTCGAGGCGATTGTTTCTGCGGCCAACCGGGTGCTGGAAGAGCGGGCGAAGTAAGCTTGCGTTGAGGGTGGGGGCTACCCCTCTCTGTCCTGCCGGACATCTCCCCCTCAAGGGGGAGATCGACTCGTGGCGAACTTTCTGTCATCTCGACCTTGGCAAACGAGGCTATGGTCGTGCTTACTGCTGATCTCCCCCCTTGAGGGGGAGATGCCCGGCAGGGCAGAGGGGGGTAGCCCCAACCTCCTACCTCTCAATCCTCCGGGCTCTGCTCCGCCGGCCGCGAGAACCCGAGCGGCCGCCCGTTTTCGTAAAATACCCTGATATCCTCAAGCGAGACACCCGTCGCCGTTTCATTGAGGCTATGTCGTTCGCAGGTAACGTTCCAGGTGCCGGGACCCCCGGAAATGTTAAAGAGATTATAGGCCGCGCGCGGTTTTTCCCCACCCGGGCCCTGGCTTGCAGACGCGATGCCGACGACCGGAATGTGGTCTTCCCCGTGATGCGTATTCAGCCAATAAACCGTATTCAAATGCGTATGACCATGCAGCACGAGTTCCGCACCGCCAACACCGAGGGCGGCCGCGAAACGGCGAATACCGATCATACGCTTGTGGGTGGCGGCGGCGCCGCGGATCGGCGGATGATGAATCATCACCACGCGGAACAGCCCCTGCTCCCCCGCCTTCTTCAGCAGTTCCGCCGTAGCGCGCGCCTGCCGGTTGCCGAAATAGCCGGTGGCCGAGAAAGGTGGCGTGGCAATCGAGGTGGAACAGCCGATCAGCGCGACGGGGCCGCGCACGCGCATATAGGGAAAAATCTTGCGGTCGTCGTCCCACGCGGCGGGGTCGCCATCGCCGCGGACATAGGGATACCAGGCCTGCATGGCCTTGTCATGCGCACCGGATACATAGGCGTCATGATTGCCGGGAACGACGGAGGTTTTCTCTGGATCGCCCACTTCCTCCAGCCAGTCCGCGGCGGCGCGGATTTCGATGCCGGTCGCAAGATTGACGAGATCGCCGGTGATAGCCAGATGGTCCGGCGATTTAGTCTCGAGATCGTCGAGCAGCTTTTCCAGCGTATCGGTGAAGAGATGCTTGCGGCGGTTGCGATGCCAGTTGACGAAACCGGTAATCCGTTTCGATGCAAGTTCCCGGAAAGTGAGTTTCGGCAAAGGCCCCAAATGGACGTCTGAAATATGCGCAAGTTTGAACATGGCGGGAGAGATAACCTATGATATGCCGCACGTCCAACAAAAGCCTGCCGACGGGGAGAAACCAGAGTGAGTGATGAAACAATGCGGCGGGATGCCCGCCCGTTCCACACACGCCTGCTGATCCGCTTTCTGCATTTCGTTTTTCTGTTCACGCGCGGTGCAACGCTGGGGGTGCGTGCTGCCTGCTATGACGAAAAGGGCAGGATTTTTCTGGTGCGGCATACCTACTTGCCCGGCTGGTACCTGCCGGGGGGTGGGGTGGAGCGGGGTGAGACCCTGCTTTTGGCGCTTCACAAGGAAATCCGTGAGGAAGGCAATCTCGAGGCAGCCTCCAAGCCCGAGCTTTTCCACGTCTACCTCAATCTGGAAGGCAGCAACCGCGACCATGTCGCGCTTTACCGGCTGGATGTCACCCAGACACAGCCGAAAAAGCCCGATCACGAAATAGTTGAGAGCGGCTTTTTCGATCTGTCAGAGCTGCCGGAAGGAGTAACACCGGCCACCCGCCGCCGGCTCGCTGAACTCGCCGGGGAAGAAGCGCCGGCCGACCATTGGTAGCGACGTTTTAATCCCTCAAGACAGGGCCTCGCGGCCGTGCGCCAATGTCAGGTCCAACTCCGGACCGACAGGCACGATACCGGTCGGGTTGATGGTGCGATGGCTGCGGTAATAGTGTTCCTTGATGTGTCTGATATCGACCGTCTCAGGCACGCCCGACGTCTGATAAAGATCGCGCAGATAGGCCGTCAGATGCGAATAGTCGTGGATGCGGCGGATGTTGCACTTGAAATGGCCGACATAGACGGGGTCGAAACGGACGAGTGTGGTGAAGAGCCGCCAGTCCGCTTCCGTCTGCTCCGCGCCAAACAGGAATCTTTTATCCTTCAGGCGATCTTCCAGCATATCCAGCGTCTCGAACACCTTCACGGCATTCTGCTGATAGGCATCCTGTGTCGTGGCGAAACCGGCCTTGTAGACGCCGTTGTTGACGGTGTCATAGATGACGTCATTCAGCGCATCGATCTCGGCGCGCAGCGCCTCTGGATAATAATCCGCGTCCGATCCCGTGAGCCCGTTGAAGGCCACATTGAACATGCGAATGATTTCCGCCGATTCGTTGGAGACGATGGTGCCGCGCTTTTTGTCCCAGAGGACCGGCACGGTGACGCGCCCGGAATATTTGGGATCCGCCTCGGTATAAACCTGCCACAAGGTGGAAAAACCGAAGAGATGGTCTTCGGTCGCGCCCGGTGTGCGCTCACCTTCCGGCCGGAATTCCCAGCCGTTCTCCAGCATCAACGGATCGACGACGGA
The DNA here is from genome assembly GCF_052686535.1 of Agrobacterium sp. DKPNP3. NCBI lineage: Bacteria > Pseudomonadati > Pseudomonadota > Alphaproteobacteria > Hyphomicrobiales > Rhizobiaceae > Agrobacterium > Agrobacterium sp. DKPNP3. Next base: position 9,859 of record NZ_JBQYSN010000120.1, read on the forward strand.
GACGAAAATCAGGTTTTCCAGCTTTTTCAGCTTGCGGAAAATCAGGGTTCGATGCGCCCATGGACAGGCCAGCGACACATAGAGGTGGTAACGATCTTTCTCTGCCGCGAATCCGCCTGCTCCGGAAGGGCCAGGCGCGCCGTCCGCTGTCACCCAGTTGCGGAATTGCGAGGCACTACGCTTGAAGTGCCCCTTGGTTTCCTTGGTGTCGTACCAGACGTCTTTCCATACGCCTTCCACGAGCATGCCCATGATGATCTCCTTGGTTGTTTTCTTGGGGCCGATCCTACCCGGTTCACGGGCGGGCGCGAACCCGCAAGGCATTGAACAATGCGTTTCCGTCTCGCATAACGGGAATGGCATCGCGCGGCGATTTGTTCTGGACGGGTCGTTATTTTCCTGATAATTGCGATTTTCACAAATCTGAGGAAATTTTTGATTATGATCGAACCACGGATGCTCCGACGACGCTGACGCTCCTGAACGCCCTAACCGGCGCAGCCGTCATCTATTGTCGCATCCGCATTCTGGAAGTTTCGGTCTCTTCATGTCCAAGCACGATCTTGTCTACCTCACCGAGGACGCGTCGCACGACGCCATCATCGAAGTCATCAACGAAGAAGCTTTTGGTCCCGGCCGGCACACCCGTGCGGCAGCGCGCATTCGCGAGCAGGGGCCCCATGACCGGTCGCTGTCCTTCGTCTGCGCCGATGATGGCGAGACGATTGCCTCGGTGCGCATGACGCCGGTTCTGGCCGGTGGCGTGAAGGGCCATATGCTCGGGCCCCTTGCCGTTCGGCCTTCGCACAAGAACAAGGGCATCGGCCGGGAACTCGTCCGGATCGCTATTGCGGCGGCAAGGCGGAAGGGTTCCGAGGCTGTGATCCTGATTGGCGATCCGCCCTATTACATGCCGCTCGGTTTCGAGAAGGTCGCTTATGCGGCGCTTGATTTTCCGGGTCCTGTCGATCCGAACCGGGTTTTGGTCGTGCCGCTGGGTGATGATGTGCACCAGCGGCTGAAAGGCAAGATCGGCTGGCGCAAATGCGAGGCCGTGATGCCGGCTGCAGCGGCTGAAGATGAGGGTTTTGAGGAGCCGCTCAGGGTTTACGGTTGAGAGTTTCCGAAGGTGCTTTGTGCTTTTTTAGCGCAGCGTAAAACCGCGTCATTGCGACCTTGAGCCGGAATCCAGCCAGCCCAAGTCTTTGGGCTGAAAGGATTGTTCCCACGGCGCAAACGCGCCGTGACTGGATGCCGGATCAAGTCCGGCATGACGGAAGGGGCGTTGCGCGCTATGGCAAACATCGAGACTGCCGTGCACCTCTCCTTGTGTGGTAAGTTCTTCTTCCGCTAGCCTGTTTCGAAACAACGCGTCTCCCTCCACAGAATTCAATTCCGTTTCCTTCCCCCATGCGATAGCTAGGGAAAGTCGATTTCTGCAAGGGGGCGGGCATGACGGCAATCACCATGAATGATGCGCTGGAGCGCGCGGGCGCAGGCGCCTATCAACGGCGGCTGATGGGTATTTTCGGCCTCGTCTGGGCGGCGGATGCCATGCAGGTTTTGGCTGTCGGCTTCACTGCCGCCTCGATTGCGGCAACCTTCGGCCTGACGGTGCCGCAGGCGCTGCAAACCGGGACGGCGTTCTTTTTCGGCATGCTTTTAGGCGCTGCCGGTTTCGGTCGGCTGGCGGACAGATATGGCCGTCGCCGTGTGCTGATCGTCACCGT
>NZ_JBQYSN010000121.1:0-11583 GCF_052686535.1 Agrobacterium sp. DKPNP3
GGACCCATCAACGCCACGCCATCCGTTTGCACCGAGAGATGCCGCGCCGCGGCCGCTCCCATCATCCCGGCCCCGACGACGATGTATTTGAAATCCGGCATGTCACGCTCCGTATCAGCTTTGCCTATGACTACAGCATGCCGGGCCGAACCGGAATCGCTTTTCGCAATTTTGCAGTTTCGCAGACGATGAAATCCTCAGCCGGCCAGCAACGCCTGCACCTTACCGCAATAACGCTTGGAAACCGGGTTCATGCGGGTGGCGCCATGGCCGGCATTGTACCGCAGGATCGTGCTGCAAACCTGACCGCCACCCAGCTGATGCGCCGTGGCCAGATATTGCATGCCCCAGCGGATATTGGTCTCGGGATCGTAGAGCGCCTTGGTCGTGCCGCGATAGCCCATCATCCGCGCCGTCGCCGGCTTGATCTGCATGAGCCCGACCTCGCCGGCGCTGCCGCGCGCCTTGGGATTGAACTTGCTCTCCACGGACACGATCGCATGCGCAAGATTCGTGGGAACGCCGTAACGCTTGGCATATTTGACGATCAGATCGGAATAGTCGTTCTTGAGCGAGGCCGGCAGGCTCTTTTCGGGAATGGGGTAACCGGGCTTGCGGAAAAAAGTCTCCAGCGTCACGGTCTTGGTCTTCACATCCTCATCTTTGGCAAAAGCAATCCCCACCTGCGAAGCCAGCATAACAACGCCCGCGACGACAGCAACAACAACCCTGTTCATATGTAGAAAAAGTCTCCAGATCGGACGACCGGACCAATGAAGCGGCACAAATAATCAACGCCCGGAAAGTCGATCACGACTTTCCGCTGTCCAGTCTCCTTGATTGATATTGACGGCAGGTTCCCCTGAAGAACGTCACCGCATACAGTGACCTTCTTAAACTTCCTCAATGCGGATTAACTGTGGCATGTCAAAAAAAGCGACTTGGCGAGAGCCACATGCCGGGATTCATTTTCCAAAATCCGCGTTCAGGCGACCGAAAATTTCGGTAGACTGGCAATCAGCCGGTGCAGGGTGTCAATGGTCGAAAAATCCGCGATGCCGTCCACCAGCGCGGGCCGGAAGTGCCTCTGGAACGCCGCTACGGCGCCCTCGGTCTTTTCACAATAATTGCCCGATATTTCAACGCCGTAACCATAGATGGACAGCATCGACTGCAACGCTTCGACCGGCTGGCCGTGATCCCCGCGCTGGAAAAAACGGCCGCCGCGGATCGGCGCGGGTTCAACCCAGTGGCCGACACCCTGCCGCGACAGGATGTCCCATGGGAAATTTTCGCCTGGATCGACCTTGCGGATGGGCGCCACGTCCGAATGCGCAAGCACCCTTTCAGGCGCTATATTCCAGCGTTGGCCGCAATCGCGACATAATTCGATCACCGCATCGATCTGCTCTTTCGGAAACGCCGGCAGCCCGCCGGGATGACCTTTATTGGCGATTTCGATGCCGATGGAACGGGAGTTGATATCCTCGTGCCCCGCCCAGAAGCTTTTGCCCGCATGCCAGGCGCGGCGCGTTTCCGGCACGAGCTGCATGATGCGCCCGTCTTCAAAAACGAAATAGTGGCTGGACACCTGGCTTTCGGGATTACAGAGCCACGAAAGCGCGCCGTCAGCCGTCGTCATGCCGGTATAGTGGAGAAGGATGATATCGGGGCCAGCAACGCCGATCCTCTCGCCATGATTGGGCGAGGGCGCAACGGCAGCGCGCCCGAAATCCGGGACAAAATCCGGCAGAGTGTCATTCATGCGACGCGGCGTTCTTTCTCAATGGCCGCATAAGCGGCGTTGAGAGCCGCCATACGCTCATTCGCGGCCGCATGCAATTCCATGGGAACGCCACGGGCGATGAGCTTGTCCGGGTGATGCTCGGCAACCAGCGAACGGTAACGCTTGCGGATATCCAGGAAGTCGTCGGAAGGCGATACACCAAGCACGCGGTAGGGGTCGCGCCCGTCCATATGCACATGCCGCGCCATGATGGTTTCGAAATGATCTTCGGTGATATGGAAGATTTCCGCGATGCGACCGAGGAAAGCGAGTTCCCGCTCGTGGATCAGCCCATCGGCCTTGGCAATATGAAAAAGGCCGTCAATGACGCTTTCCAGCATCTCGCAATTGTCGTGACCGGAACCACAAAGACCAGCCAGCCGCTCGGCATAGGCCTCGTAACCGGCAACGTCCTGACGCGCGAGGTTATAAAGACGGGCAACGTTCTTTGCTTCTTCTTCCGGGAAATCGAAAATCTGCCGGAACGCGCGAACCTCGGCGTCATTGACCACACCATCCGCCTTCGCCATCTTGGCGGAGAGGGCGATGATGGCGACGGAAAAGGATACCTTGCGGCGGGTTTCCGGGTCGCCCTCGAACAGGGTTCGGATAGCTTCGACAACGCGCCCGAGCGCATTGCCTGCCGCGTCGCCGATTGCGCCGAGCAGTCGCTCCCACAGGGATGAAATTTGCAGACAGGCGAAATCGAACATCATGCCCGCAAGCATGACGGCATATCGCCGCGAATGCAATATCTCCGGCTGCACTGCGGCATTAACTTTTATTCATCTTTGCGACAGTTTTGCTTGAGGAACAAGATGCGCCGTCCAGCGCGTGCCGGGGTTTTCCACAGCACGCCATGGCGGCCCCATCCTTGCCGCGATTGAAACGATTATATTCGCCTGATTTCGTCAAGCCGCTGAAAAACCGCAAGAAATCGGCATTTTTCTTCATAAATTCACTTTACACCTACACGCGGCTGTCGCATCCATTTGCCAGACAAGATTTTGGGCAAATGTGAAAAGGAGAGCCGTGATGGCTAAACAGAAAGTCGCAATGCTGACCGCGGGTGGCCTTGCGCCCTGTCTCTCTTCGGCGGTCGGCGGCCTGATCGAGCGCTACAGCGACATCGCACCCGAAATCGATATCATCGCTTACCGCTCCGGTTATCAGGGCGTGCTCTTGGGTGACCGCATCGAAATCAACAGGGACATGCGCGAGAAAGCGCATCTACTGCACCGTTACGGCGGCTCGCCGATCGGCAACAGCCGCGTCAAGCTCACCAATGCCGCCGATTGCGCCAAGCGTGGCCTGGTCAAGGAAGGCGACAATCCGCTGCGCGTCGCGGCTGACCGGCTGGCGGCTGACGGCGTCACCATTCTCCACACGATTGGCGGCGACGACACAAACACGACGGCCGCCGACCTTGCCGCCTATCTCGGTGCGAACGGTTATGACCTCACCGTTGTCGGCCTGCCGAAGACGGTGGATAACGACGTGGTCCCGATCAAGCAGTCGCTTGGCGCCTGGACAGCCGCCGAAGTCGGGGCATCCTTCTTCGACAATGTCAGCAACGAGCAGAGCGCAGCACCCAAAACTTTCGTCATCCATGAAGTCATGGGCCGCCACTGCGGCTGGCTGACGGCGGCCACCGCCCGCGCCTATATCCAGAAGACCCGCGGCAACGCGTATGTCGAAGGTCTGATGATGAACTCGCAGATGAAGAGTATCGACGGCATCTACCTGCCGGAAATGGCCTTCGACATTGAAGCCGAAGCAGAGCGGCTCAAGGAAATCATGGACCGACACGGCTACGTCACGCTGTTCGTCTCTGAAGGAGCCGGCCTCGATTCCATCGTCGCGGAGCGCGAAGCTTCCGGCGAGGCGGTCAAGCGCGACGCATTCGGCCACGTGAAGATCGATACCATCAATGTCGGCGGCTGGTTCCAGAAACAGTTTGCCAGCCTGATCGGCGCGGAACGCTCGATGGTGCAGAAATCGGGCTATTTCGCGCGTTCAGCACCAGCCAATGGCGACGATTTGCGTCTCATCCAGGGCATGGTCGATCTCGCGGTGGAAAGCGCCCTCAACAAGGTCTCCGGCGTCACCGGTCACGACGAAGATCAAAATGGCAAATTGCGGACCATCGAGTTTCCGCGTATCAAGGGCGGAAAGCATTTCGACCTCTCTGCAAAATGGTTCACCGAAGTGATGGAACACGTCGGTCAGCCGTTCACAGCGGCCTGATTTTACGATAGTCTAAAATAGACGGCGACAGGGAGGGCAAGGAGGAAGAGAATGTCTGGACAGGCCTGGCTGATTTTTTGCGCAGCATGTGCCGTTGTGTTCGCACTTCCCTCCCCCCTTGTATTTTCTGTCGCCTCCTATGCCGCGATTCGTGGCAGGAAGACGATCTTTGCCTCGGTCACCGGAGGCGCTCTCGGCATCGTCACCGCGATGACGATCTCGGCCATTCCGGTCGCCGGCCTCACCTATCTCCCTCAATCCTTTGTAGAAATCGTGCAATGGGCTGGCATTGGCTGGCTGATGCTGTTTCTGCTATGGACTTTTGCCACGCCGGCAGCCCAGGCGGCCAATGCCGACAATGACAATCTGCCGGGCAAATCCTGGAGCGGCATCTTCCGCGATTGTTATGGGATTTCGGCACTTCGCCCGCGCTATTTCGCGTTTTTTCTGGCGCTGCTGCCGCAGTTCGTCTCGGCCTCCGGCAACACGATCGAAACCCTGGCGATGGCGCAGGCGGCCATCCTGCTTATGACGCTTGTCATTCTCACGGTACAGGCCCTGCTTTCCGGACCGACGCTTGCGCTGGTGCGCCGCATGTCAGGTGACAAAAAGATAAGGGCGAAATACCGCACACACTTCATTTCTGGCCGCGCCGTCAGCGCGGGCTACCGGCGAATCGCAGCCTGAAACGTCCTCTGTGACGTCCCGGCTTGCCGCTATCCTTACAATAGGTTAATGAAAGCGCGACGGGTCACTGCCTGCTTCGCTTGACGCGGGGGTATCAAGAGACGGGCTAACGAAGGCGGCAACATGCGAAATTCGGGAAAATTCCGCGGAAGAAGTGCACTTCTTCTGTCTTCCACCGTGGGTCTGGCACTGGCATTGAGCGCATGCACCAGCGTCGAATATGCCGCCAAGGAAGGTCCCAATGGCCCGAAAATCACAACGGTGACTCCCACCAATACAGCCGAAGCATCAGCGCAGCCAGCAACCGTTGAAACCGCTGCAGGCGGTACACCTGCCACACAGACAGTTCAGACTGCCGAAGCCGGAGCCGCTTCTTCAGCAACAGCACTTCCCACTGCCGTCGCCGTCAAGGGCGGACGCGTGGCCCTGCCGCCAGCCTCTGAGATTGCAGCCGCTGCAGCCATCTCGGCACAGATGCAGCCGCAGCAGACCGAGATGGCACAGACCGCCGAAGCGTCCGCTGCGCCGACCACGGCTGCGGCGCTTGCTCCGGCAACTATGACGCACGCGTCAGCAGCCATCGAAACGGCTGCCAAGCCAATTGCCCACAACGCTGCCGCCGATTTGCCGCAGGTGGTTGCCGTCAAGGGTAACTTCCCGCCCGCACCGCCGCCGCCCGGCTCGCCCTCGATCGGCACCGAACTGACCGCGGAACGCAAGGTCATTCCGATGCCGAAACCGGGCAGCACGGTTCTGGCCTATGCCGCCGGGCCCACAAACGCTGCTCTTGCTGCCATCAGGCAGAACGAATCAATGACCGCGCCGCTGAACGCCGCGCCGGCCGGACGCGAAAAGCTGAGCGGGCTGATTACCAAATACGCCACCATGTATGATGTGCCGGAAGATCTGGTTCATCGCGTCGTGCAGCGTGAAAGCAAATATAATCCAGGCGCCTACAGCAGCGGCAATTTCGGCCTGATGCAGATCAGGCACGCGACGGCTCGCTCCATGGGCTTTGATGGCCCGGCCTCCGGCCTGTTCGACGCCGAAACCAATCTCAAATACGCCGTCAAATATCTGCGTGGCGCATGGGTCGTTGCAGGCAACGACCGCGACAACGCCGTGCGGCTTTATGCGCGCGGTTATTATTACGATGCCAAGCGCAAGGGTATGCTGCACGTTCTGCGCAAGTAATCGCATTGGCTCGGTTGGAGACGCCGCCTGAATTCGTCCGGCTTCTCGATACCGGTGACAAAAGCGCCTGAAATTTTCTCTCCGTCTCGGGCTTTTCCTGAGAATCCACGATTGCAGTGCATTATGGATCCTCGGGTCGAGCCCGAGGAAGACGTCGTGTGTAACGAGGTCCCGCCCACTGCGTCGACGCCGATGGACCACATCGTCTTTTCGGTGCCCTGATTTCACCCACAGCCCTTGTCATCAAATTGTAGCGTCACGGCTGTAGACGCCTCTCAATCGACTGAGAGGTGATTAGATGACGAGTGCGGCACCCAAGACCGGCTTCAGTAAGAATACCAAACTGAAGTCCGCATTGCTCCAGCACAAGGCACTCTCCAAAAGCGGCCTGTCGGAGCGCTTCTTCGGCCTCCTCTTTTCGGGCCTCGTCTATCCGCAGATCTGGGAAGACCCTGAGATCGATATGGAAGCGATGGAGCTTGGCGAAGGCCACCGCATCGTCACCATCGGCTCCGGCGGCTGTAACATGCTCGCCTATCTGTCGCGCAACCCCGCCAGCATCGATGTGGTAGACCTCAATCCGCACCACATCGCGCTGAACAAGCTGAAGCTTGCCGCCTTCCGCCATCTGCCGGCGCACCAGGACGTCGTGCGCCACTTCGGCCGCGCCAATCACCGCAGCAACAGCGTCGGTTATGACCGTTTCATAGCCGAGCATCTCGATGCCACAACCAAAGCCTACTGGTCGAAGCGCACCCTTTCCGGCCGCCGGCGCATTTCGGTGTTCGACCGGAACATCTATCGCACCGGCCTGCTGGGCCGCTTCATTGGCGCGGGCCACCTCATGGCCCGGCTGCATGGCGTGAAGCTTACAGAATTGGCCAAGACCCGCACGCTCGATGAACAGCGCCAGTTTTTTGACAACAAGGTCGCGCCGCTGTTTGACAAGCCGGTGGTGCGCTGGCTGACGAAGCGCAAAAGCTCGCTTTTCGGCCTCGGCATTCCGCCGCGCCAATATGACGAGCTGGCCAGCCTTTCCAGCGACGGTACCGTTGCGTCCGTCCTCAAGGAGCGTCTGGCAAAGCTTGCCTGCAACTTCCCGCTCAGCGACAATTATTTTGCTTGGCAGGCCTTCGCGCGCCGTTATCCCGAGCCGCATGAGGGCGCCCTGCCGGCCTATCTCAAACCGGAATATTACGAGACGATCCGTAACAACACCGCCCGCGTCACCGTCCATCACGCAACCTATACCGAGCTTCTCTCACGCAAGCCCGCAAACGCCGTCGACCGCTATATCCTGCTCGACGCACAGGACTGGATGACGGACGTGCAACTCAACGAGTTGTGGTCACAGATCAGCCGCACCGCCGCACTAGGCGCGCGTGTCATCTTCCGTACGGCGGCCGAAACGAGTGTCATCGAAGGCCGGCTTTCGCCTGACATCCGCGACCAGTGGGCCTATCTCGAGGAGCGCTCGAACGAGCTCAATGCCATGGACCGCTCGGCCATTTATGGCGGCTTCCATATTTACCAGAGGGCTTTGGCATGAAGACCATTGGCGAGAACGTGAGCCTTGCAGACAGCGCCCATGCGAGCCTCATGGACCGCATGTATCGCCACCAGCGGCACATCTACGATATCACCCGCAAATATTACCTTCTCGGCCGTGACCGGACCATATCCGGCCTTGATGTACCGAAGGGTGGCACGCTGCTGGAAATCGGCTGCGGCACCGGTCGAAACCTCCTGCTGGCGGGCCGCCGATTTCCCGATGCCAAGCTCTTCGGCCTCGATATATCCGCAGAAATGCTGCTGACCGCGTCCGAGAATTTTGCCGGCAAGGCGGAACGCCCCATTCTGCGTGTCGCCGATGCCACCGCCTTTCGCGCGTCGGAATTCGGCCAGCCCGACGGTTTCGACCGGGTCATGATACCCTATGCGCTGTCTATGATACCAGACTGGGAAAAAGCGATCGAACAGGCGCTCAAGGCTCTGAAGCCCGGCGGTTCGCTGCATATCGTCGATTTCGGCCAGCAGGAGCAGTTGCCGACGTGGTTCCGCAGCCTACTGCAAGCGTGGCTCACGCGTTTTCACGTTACGCCCCGCGCTAATCTTCGTTACGTTCTGGCCAATATGGCTGGCCGATTCGATGGCGATTTCGAATTCGAAGAAATCGCCAGGGGTTATGCCTGGCGGGCCGTCATCACGCTTCCGGTCGCCGATGTCGAGCATCCGAAAATCCAGCGCCTGTTGGCCGATGCCTGATTAACGAGCGTTGAATAGACGCTCCCTCGCCCGAGACATCAGCGTTTTCGGGCCCAGTCCGCAACGAATCGCGCGACAATAGAGCAAATCGCTACGAATTCAGCGACTTGCGCAGCGCAAAAAGCACGTCAGCCCTTGCCATATCACTTTGTTTACCATGTTATGGGTAAATCGGGAGATACGGCGCGTCGTTTCGCAGCCGGGTGGGCAACATATTCCTCAGGGTTCCAATGCGGCTGCGTTTATCAGCGTTACTAACTGCTTTGCTGCTGATCGGCGGCTGCACCTCCACCAGCTATGACCTGTTGGAAACCGCATCCGTTTCCAAGCCGAAGTTCTCCGATACCGATCCGCAGGATTTCGGTGTCAACAATCCGCACCGGCATGAGGTCCACGGCATCGACGTCTCCAAGTGGAATGGCGATGTCGACTGGCAAACCGTTCGCAAATCAGGCGTTTCCTTCGTCTTCATCAAGGCGACCGAAGGATCGGACCGTATCGATCCGAAATTTGGCGACCATTGGCGCAGTGCGGCAGCCGCCAATATCCTGCACGCGCCATACCATTTCTATTATTTCTGCTCGACCGCTGACGCTCAGGCCGACTGGTTCATCAGAAACGTGCCGAAGGACGCGGTTACATTGCCGCCGGTTCTGGATGTGGAATGGAACCCCTCCTCGCCCACCTGCAAGACGCGCCCTGCCCCTGCCATCGTCCGCGCCGAGATGAAGCGCTTCCTCGACCGCATCGAGGCGCATTACGGCAAGCGCCCGATCATCTATACCTCTGTTGATTTCCACCGCGACAATCTCGTCGGCCAGTTCAATGACTACCATTTTTGGGTGCGTTCCGTCGCAGCCCATCCAGCCAAGATTTACGAAGACCGCAAATGGGCTTTCTGGCAATACACCGCCACCGGCGTCGTGCCCGGGGTGAACGGTCCCACCGACATCAACGTCTTTGCCGGAAGCGAGAAAAACTGGCGGAAATGGATCGCTTCGGCCAAATAGAACGGCCAAGAAGCAACACTTTCTAAAATTCGGCGTTGTTCAACCACGTCAGATCGCCCGATCCGTTTTTTTGTCGCAAACATATGGGTAAAGCGGGCTAACAACCTATCGAGGAAATTCCCATGCCCACGTTCCGGTCGCGCAGCATCATTTTTGCCGCCGCTCTGTCTCTTTTGTCTTCCAGTGCAGCCCTCGCCACGCCACCGGTTGCCTCGCCTGACGATCCCAAGCAGGTCGCCTGTGGTGGTGATCTCGGCACCTTCCTTGAAGGCGTCAAGGCCGACGCGCTGGCCAAGGGCATTCCGGCAGACGCCATCCAGAAGGCGTTGGCTGGCGCGCAGATCGACCAGAAGGTGCTCTCGCGTGACCGCGCACAGGGTGTTTTCCGCCAGACCTTCCTCGAATTCTCACAGCGCACCGTCAGTCAGGCGCGCCTTGATATTGGCCGCAAGAAACTGCAGGAGCTCTCCTCCACCTTCGCCCGCGCCGAAAATGAGTTTGGCGTGCCCGCTGGCGTCATTGCTGCCTTCTGGGCCATGGAGACCGACTTTGGCGCCGTTCAGGGCGATTTCAACACCCGCAACGCGCTGGTAACCCTGTCGCACGATTGCCGCCGCCCGGAGCTCTTCCGTCCGCAACTGCTGGCGCTGATCGAAATGGTTCAGCATGGTGATCTAGATCCCGCCACCAATACGGGCGCATGGGCCGGTGAAATCGGCCAGGTCCAGATGCTGCCAAAGGACATCATCGCTTTCGGTGTCGATGGTGATGGCGACGGTCATATCAACGTCAAGAGCAGTGCGCCCGACGCCATCCTGACCGCAGCGAAATTCATCCAGCATCTCGGTTTCAAGAAGGGCGAACCCTGGATTCAGGAAGTTTCCCTGCCGGAAAACCTGCCCTGGGAAAAATCCGGCCTCGGCGGCCCGCTGACCGCTGGCGAATGGTTTGCGCTAGGTGTCACCCCACGCGATGGCAACAAGACCTTCGCATCCCTCCCCGCCGCCCTCATCATGCCGCAGGGCCGCAAGGGACCGACCTTCCTGACCTATCCGAACTTCAACATCTATCTGGAATGGAACCAGTCGTTCATCTACACGACCTCGGCCGCCTATTTCGCCACCCGCCTGATGGGCGGCCCGGTCTATGACAAGGGCAACCCCGATCCTGGCTTCGATGACGCCACCATGAAGCAGCTTCAGACCAAGCTCGAAGCCCGTGGCCACAATGTCGGCAAGGTGGATGGCATTCTCGGTTCCGGCACCCGCGTCGCGATCCAGAAGGAGCAGCAGCGCCTGGGCATGCCGGCGGACGGCTGGCCAACGGCAGCGCTTCTGCAGGCGCTTTAACAAGTCTTAATGGCGCCCTCCGGCCTTTAATCTGTCGGCCGGAATCAAGGCGGAAATCGCTAATCTCGACTGGATGACTGGGGATAACACCCCGGTCATTTACTTTTTTTAAACCTCTGAAGCACTGCGTGATTGATTAATAATCGTTTATTTTCAATAAATTACCGAAAACGCTTTTTCACGGCGCGGCAAACCGTGCTGCAGCGCATCACAGAAAGCGCTTTTCAACCGCCACAAAACGGTCATATTATCGAACCTGTCAACAAGAGGAGGCACCCATGGGACTTACAAAATCTCTCAATGCCTTGGCAGTCGGTTTGGCGTTTTTGTTCGTGGCGATGATGCTTTTCATCTGACGAAACGTGAAGACCAAACGCAGTAAAGAACCGTAGATGACACGAATTTAAAAAGCGCAGATCCCGTGGGACCTGCGCTTTTTTGTATTCGGCTACCGTCGGGCGTCACATCAGGCCGCGCTACGGCGCAGACGCTCCAGCCCCAGATTTTCCAGCACAGCGTTGACCAGTGGCGCGCGGTTCATGGTGTAGAGGTGAAACTCGCTGACGCCGCGCCGCTGAAGGTCGGCGATCTGCTCAGCCGCAACCTCTGCAGCGACACGGGCACGGCCGTCGATATCCTCGTCGTAACCTTCGAAACGCTCATCCAGAAAGGCGGGGATGCTGGTACCGCAGCGACCTGCGAAACGCTTGAGCTGCGTCAGATTCTGGATCGGCATGATGCCGGGCACAACAGGAATGGTGATGCCTGCCGCCGTCACGCGCTCCAGGTAACGCTCGAAGACGTCATTATCGAAGAAGAACTGCGTCAGCGCCCGTGTCGCACCGTTATCAGCCTTCCGCTTCAGCATATCGATATCGACGGCGTCACTTTCGCTTTCCGGATGCTTTTCCGGATAGGCGGAGACGGAAATTTCGAAGTCGCCGAGGTCCTTGAGGCCCCTGACCAGCGCGGCAGCGTTCTCGTAGCCTTGCGGATGCGGCTGATAGGCCGTGCCGATGCCGGTCGAGGGATCGCCACGCAACGC
>NZ_JBQYSN010000122.1:0-11385 GCF_052686535.1 Agrobacterium sp. DKPNP3
GGCGCCATCGCGCTCGGCCATCCGCTCGGCATGTCGGGCGCCCGCATCGCCGGCACGGCGGCGCTTGAACTGTCGCTGACCGGCAAACGGCTGGCGCTCGCCACCATGTGCATCGGTGTCGGGCAGGGTATTGCCGTGGCACTTGAGCGGGTCTGATCCTCGTTCAGCCTGGGCGATCATTCCGGTCGTTTTACGCTCGCGCCGTTGGCGCGGGCGTTTGCATGTGTGGACGCTGGACTGGTCGCCAGATCGGCTTTACGCTTGGAAAAACTCCTCTCATCAACGAGGTTTGCATGCGTTTCGCCATCAACCACATCACCGCGCCCAAGCTTTCCCTCGAGCTGTTCTTTGCAACTGCCCGCACGCTCGGCCTCACCGAAGTCGAAATCCGCGGCGACCTGCCTGACATCGTCGGCACGGTGGAGCCGGCTGCCGTGAAGGCGGCGGCTGAAAAGGCCGGCGTGACGATCATCTCCATCAACGCGCTTTATCCCTTTAACGTCTGGTCGGGTGACCTGCCGCAGCGCGCCGTCGCCATGGCCGATTACGCGCAAGCAAGCGGCGCCAGGGCGCTTGTCATGTGTCCGCTCAATGATGGCACGGCGGTGTCGTTCGATGAGCTTGTCGCGGCGCTGAAGGCCATGAAGCCGATCCTTGAAGACCGCGGCCTCACCGGTCTTATTGAACCACTCGGCTTTCCTGCCTCCTCTCTGCGCACCAAAACGGAGGCCGTGAGGGCAATCGATGCAGCCGACGGCCATAACGTCTACAGGCTGGTGCATGACACCTTCCATCACCATCTGGCGCGTGAGAGCGTGTTCTTTCCCGAGCGGACAGGCCTTGTCCACATTTCCGGTGTCACCGACCGGGCCGTCTCCGTTGCAGACATGCTGGACGCCCACCGCGTGCTTGTTGACGCAGACGACCGGTTGGAGAACGTCGCGCAGATCAAAGCGCTTGAGGCGGCAGGTTACGATGGCGCCTACAGCTTTGAGCCGTTCGCCAAGGAAGTGCACGACCTAAGAGATGTTGCTGATGCCGTGAAGCGCAGCATGGATTTCATTTCAGCGTCGGTCTGAGTTGACGCTCAGTGCTCTTGATGTTCAGACAAAGGTAGATGCCGCCAACCACCAACGTAACGGCGGAGACGTACCCAAAAATGCTCAACCGTCGTCCGATCAGGCCCAGCCCTTCAGCGCTCGCCCTGAGTAGTAGCTTGGCGTTGTGGCGCGGTAGATGGGAATGCTGGCGGCACCAAGGTGAGGAAGGTCGCTCATCAGGGATTTGCGTATTTCCGGTGGCTCGACAAAAAAGTCCTCGCCCAGCATCTCAAGGGATCCGATCCTCTGCACGATATGGTCGAGGATCCAGTCAGGCAGCGATCCTCCAAAAACGATGGCACCAGGATCCATCGTTCGCGCCACGGTCAGCGCCAGCAAGCGAAGCTGGTCTGTTGCCCGTTCAAGCCACGCGACCACGGCGGGATGATCCCGGTAGCTCTCATCAATATCCTTCAAACGCCTGATATCCATGCCGTGGGCGGCCAGCGTATCGCAAAGGTCCTGTCCTGAGGGGCGCGGATGTGATTTTGGAAACAGGCCGCCAAATTCGCCAGCATTGCCGTTCGTGCCGCGATAAAGATGACGCTGGACGACCACGGCACCGCCTATGCCATAGGTCAGCCAGATCATCGAAAAGTTACGGATGCTCCGGCCCGCGCCATAATAGAGCTCCGATAGAATGACGGTATTGCCGTCATTCTCGTGAAACACGGGGACATCGAAATAGGGTTGGAAGTCTTTGTCGACGTCAATGTCGTGCCAGCTCTCGAATTGCTTGATGCGGAAGACATGACCGCGGTCGCGCGTAAAATGGCCCGGAAAGCTTATGCCGCAGCCAAGCACGTCTTTCTTTTTGACCTTTGCCTTTTCCAGCACCTGCCGGGCAGCGTTTTCTGCCATCTGCATAATGTGTTCGAAGCCGAAGTCCTCCAGATCCGATCTGAATTCCTGCCTTATCGTCCCGTTGAGATCGGCGACGCAAACCCTTAGGTCGTCCGGATTGAAATACACTCCCAGGGTGAAAAGCCCGTCGGGGTTGATTTCTATGGCGGTGGACGGCTTGCCCCGCTTTCCCTCGCTGCGGGCTTCCTCCGCTTCACGGATGAGGCCAGAGTCGAGCAGGTTGGCCGTCAGGCGGGTGAGGGTGGGTGCGGAGACATCCATCTCGCGCGCAAGTTCGATGCGCGACATGCCTCCCTTGCCGCGCAGGATTTCTAGCAGACGCCGCTCATTGTAGCCGAGGTCGATCACACCATTCTCCTGCGAGACGAAATAACGGATGAATAGCGCAAACTGAACGATTGTACAGCGATTTTGCACCTCCTTAAGAGCGAGATGGCCCGCCCAGGCACGGGGCTGTACCCACAAATGTCTTTATTTATCAGCATTTTAAAATATTCCCGACGATCTACAACAAATGCACCTTGACATATTAATTTACGTAAAGAAAATAAATATCAGACGACGAGCGGCGATGCCAATAAGAGCAAGAAAATATCGCAGGGCCTCGTGTGTCAGGGAACAAAAAAACGGAGCCCCTTATGCGTCAATCATGCACTTTCTTCGCGCGCCTTTTTGCCGGCGCAGCATTCATTGCCAGTGCCGCTCTTGCTCATGCGGAAGGTACGGTCGTGGTCTACTCGGCAGCCCCACAGCAGCTCATGGATGAGTTGCTGCCCTTGTTTGAGAAAAAGACCGGCACCAAGGTCGAGCTTGTTAAAGCCGGATCGGGCGAGCTGATGAACCGTATCAAGGCGGAAAGCGGCAAGGCCGCCGGCGATGTGATCTGGAGCGTTGACGGCACCGTCATCGACTTTTCTGCCGATCTGTTCGAACCTTACAAGCCTGTTGAAGCTGCCTCGATCAACCCTTCATTCTCACCCAGTGCAAACTGGGTTCCTTTCACCGCCGTCGTGACTGCATTTATCGTCAACAAGGAAGCGCTTAAAGGCGCGCCGGTTCCGACATCCTGGGCCGATCTTGCCAAGCCTGAATACAAGGGCCTGATCTCGTCGGCGCGAGCCGACCAGTCCGGTTCCGCCTACATCCAGCTGGCAACGGTATTGCAGGATTTCGACAGTGAAGAGAAGGGCTGGGAAATTTATACCGGTATTCTCGGTAATTCCGTCCTGTCGACCTCGTCCGGCGCTGTTCCGCGTTTCGTCAATGATGGCGAGCAGGCCGTCGGCATCACCCTTGAGGATGCTGCCCTGCGGTACAAGCTAGGCAACGCTCCTGTCGAGATCGTCTATCCGAAAGAAGGCACCGCGATTGCTCCTGACGGAATGGCGCTCGTCAAAGGCGCGCCGAACGCTGAAAACGGCAAGGCCTTCATCGACTTTATCGTCTCCAAGGAAGCGCAGGAAGTCGTCGTGAAAGCCGGCCGTCGCTCGGTCCGTACTGACGTTCCCGCGAATGCGGCTCTGGTTCCGCTATTGGATGTTCCTGACGCAAAGTATGACTTCAAGTGGGCTGCTGACAACCGCGCGCGGCTGATGGAGAAATGGAACGAGATCCTTCTCGACGTCCAGTAAGTAAACAGTCAGGAGGCGGTGCGTCAGCGCGCCGCCTCGTGCTTATCTCGTACACTTCAGCATTTTTGTCTTGTCCGCCGTGGTCGTGTGCCGCGCAGGATATGTCATGGAGCAGCACATGGCCGCCGTTGAAATTACCAATATCAAAAAAAGCTACCGCGATGTCGTTGCTCTTTCCGACATCAATATCTCCATTCCGTCAGGATCGTTCTTTACACTTCTTGGCCCGAGCGGTTGTGGGAAGACGACCCTGTTGCGGACGATCGCCGGTTTCCACCAGCAGGACAGTGGAAGCATCAGGATCGAAAGACAGGCAATCGAACATGTGCCTGCCCATAAGCGCGACGTCGGCATGGTCTTCCAGGACTATGCTGTCTTTCCACACATCTCCGTCTTCGACAATGTCGCTTTTGGTCTCAAACAGCGGAAAGCATCCTCCACCGAAATCCGCGAACGCGTCGGCAAGATCCTCGATATTGTTCAGCTTGCTCCCTATGCCAAGCGCATGCCGCACGAACTTTCTGGCGGCCAGCAGCAGCGCGTCGGGCTTGCGCGGGCACTCGTCATCAACCCCAAAGTTCTGTTGATGGACGAGCCGCTATCCAACCTTGACGCAAAACTGCGCGTGGACTTGCGACGAGAACTGCGTGAAATCCAGCAGGCGATGAACATCACCACGGTTTATGTCACCCATGATCAGGAAGAGGCGCTTGCCATGTCCGATCTGGTCTGCGTCATGTATGGCGGTGTCATTCAGCAGGCTGCCCCCCCATGGGAAGTCTACAACAATCCCACCAATCGTTTCGTCGCGTCTTTCGTGGGCGCGAATAATTTTCTGACGCTCGACCGCGCGGGCACAAAGACGTCTATCTCCGGCAATGACGTGGCATTGCCGCAGGCCGATGCGGTTTCGCCACAGAGGAAGATCGTCGCAGCGATCCGTCCGGAAGCGATCTCGGTCGGCCCGGCTGCAAGCTCCGATCATGACCGCATCGAACTGCCCGTGATCATCCGTCAGGTCAGTTTCACCGGACGTGAAATGAACGTGGCGGCCGTACTCTCTTCGGGCGAAGAGATCGAGGCAATAACCAAGCCGGCGCCAGAGATCATCGCCCTGGAGCCGAACCAGAAGACAACCTTTTCCTGGCGGGCGGCCGACACACAGCTGTTCGGTGAAGGTGTGACCGGGGAGCGCTTGTCATGACAGATATGACCGCCGCTTCAACGCCCGGTAGTTTCCGCCTGCGGCTGCCGGGTTTCTGGACAAGTGTCACGGCGCTCGCCGTGATCCTGCTGGCAATTTTTCTGATCCTGCCGATCTTCAGTGTATTCTTCATCAGCTTTTTTGACGCCAAAACGGGCGCCTTCGGTCTCAGCAACTATGCAGAGGTGTTCACACGGCGTTTTTATACCGTTGCGCTCTGGAACACCTTGCTGATCGGCGTTCTGGGCATGCTTGGCGCGTGTCTGCTCGGTATTCCGCTTGCATTTTGCACGTCGCGTTATCGCATCAAGGGACGCACATTCATCGCGACCTTTGCGGTTCTGGTCCTTTGCGCGCCGCCCTTTATCGGCGCTTATGCCTGGATCATGCTGTTCGGTGCCAACGGTGCGGTTACCAACCTTCTGTCATTTGCCGGCATTTCCTTGCCAACGATCTATGGAATACCTGGCATCGTCATGGTCTTCAGCCTGAAGTTCTTCCCGTACATCTACCTGATGACGGAAAATGCTCTGAACACCATCAACAAGTCTTATGAGGATGCGGCGGAAAACCTTGGCTGCACGGCATTTGAGCGCTTCCGCAAAATAACCTTGCCCCTGGTTTTTCCCGCCGTCAGCACGGGGGCGATCATCTGCTTCGTGCTTTCGATCGCTGACTTCGGAACACCCGCCATTCTCGGCAAGGGCATCCGGACGCTGTCGACGATTGCTTATGCGCAATATACCTCCGAAATGGCGGGCACGCCGACCATGGCCGTCACGATTTCAATGGTGATGATCGGGATTTCCATGGCAGCGCTTCTTCTGCAACGGCACATTCTCGCCAAGCGCCGCTACGCCAGCTCCCTGACCAACCGACCCGTCAAACAGTCGATGCGCCCGCTGAAGTCATTCATCGTGCACGGCTTCTGCTATCTGGTCGTGTTCATTGCCATGCTGCCTTCTCTCACGGTCATCTATACGTCTTTCCTGGCGACAAACGGCCCCGTCTTTACCGGTGGCTTCGGCTTGGACAGCTATGCTCGCATCTTGAGGGATTCCCCGCAGGCCATCGCCAATAGCTTTACCTTCGCGCTGGCCGCAGTGGTGCTCATCGCGATTGTCTCAGGCCTCCTATCCTTTATCGTCGTTAGGCGCGACAACGCCGTTTCCGGCTCGCTCGATCTGCTGTTGATGGTACCCTATCTCATTCCGGGTGTCGTAATGGCGATCGGTTACGTCACGACGTTCCGTTATCCGCCCTTCGATATCACCGGGACGGCACTCATCATCATCCTTCTGGTGTTCATACGCCGGCTGCCTTACGGCGTCCGATCCACGACATCGATCCTGAGGCAGATAAAGCCGTCGATCGAGGAGGCGGCGGTTAATCTTGGAGCTTCACCTGCAAAGACATTCCTGTCGGTGACGGTGCCATTGATGCTGCCCGGTCTCATCATCGGTTCGCTGATGAGCTTCATCACCGCCATCAACGAACTCTCTTCGACCTTGATCCTTTATACGGCGCGCACCATAACCATGCCGGTCCTGATCTACATCCAGGTGATCGACGGCGAATTCGGGACTGCGGCCGCGCTTTCGACCGTGCTTCTGGTCAGTACCGGGATCTGCGTCTTCGTCGTCTTTCGCCTTTCGGAAGACAAGGAAGCCTCCTTCGTCTGACCTCTTACGCTCCAGAAAAGAAAATAGCTGCGGCGACCGACGTGTCGCCGCCCGCTCCCCTCTGCAAGGAAATTAACAAGATGAATATCGCGAGCTTTTCGCAATCGAAATACAAGAATGCCGCAACGCCGGGGGACGATGTGGCAATCATTCTTCCAGGACGGGTAACGGCCGTTTTTGACGGCGCCACCGATCCGACCGGGGCCAGTTATGACGGGCTGAGTTCCGGCCGTATCGCCGCACTTGCCGCAGCAAACGCGGTCGCCGAGATGAGCATAAAGGGCACCTTGCAAAGCTGCGAGGCGGCAGCCCTGTTTCAAGGTATCAGCGACATCCTGAAGTGCGAGGCAAACCGCATCAATGCAAGCCATCCGCCGTCTACGACGCTCGCGATTGTTGCAGATTTAGGTGACAGTTTTCGTCTGCTTCTAGCCGGTGATTCCGGTGTGCGTCTCAATGGCACTAGGGTGCTGCAGCACTCTAAAATAATCGATAAGGTTAGCACGTCAGCCCGTATTCATGTGTTCAAACAGTTGTTCGCGTTGCTCGGGGAGGGGGATGCTGCTGAGGCAAAAACCCGGGCCACCATATTTTCCGGCCTTCGCGCTGCGGTTAAAGCCGGGATTATGACGATGCCGGAAGCCGAAAACGTCGTCGCCGCAGCCGCCGTGGCAAGCGGCCTCCAAAACGACATGGACGCGGTCGAAGAGTTCCTGATGGGCGGCATTCGCGTCCAGCCACATTATGCAAACAGGCAGGGCCATGTTCTCGGTTACGCGTCGATTAACGGTGGGCAGGTGGCAGGGGAGGGCTTGGTCGATCTCACCCTCGCCAAGGACACGATCACAAGCCTCGAAATCTTCTCCGATGGTTATCTGTCATTGCCGACCGGTGTAGACGTTGCCGATTGGGAGGCGGAATTTGCCCGTGTCGAGGCAGCGGATTTTCACAAGCTCGACGAATTCCCATCCGTGAAGGGATCGACATCCAACGAGTTCAGCGACGACCGGACGGTAATATGCCTGAAGACTCGGTCATAAATCTGCGGCGGCAGGTATTTCGTCGCTGGCTTTCTTCCACCAGGTTGCAAATCCCATGATTGACTGCCGGGCTCTCGCCACTTTGTGGGGTGTTAAAGCCTTCTGAAAGACGCTGTGTATCTGAGGTCGTCGCGGGAAAACCCTTGATAGAGTTAGCTCCTCATCTCTGTGCCGGCGTAGGAGCGATCGCTCCAAAGCAGGGCTTTGCGTGAGGGATCCGGGATCGATTCGGTGATGGCGCCAACAAACAGGATGTGGTCGGCGGCATCAACGGAGCCGACGAGCTCGCAATCAAGGGAGAGTAACGCCCCGGCAAGCCGAGGGCTTCCTGAAGGCCAGGAATCCCACTGGCCGATCGAAAACCGATCCGGCAGGTTTCCCTTCCCCGCGAAAACGTCGGCGATCTCTTCCTGGCCCCTGGACAGCGCGGCGACGGAAAACCG
This sequence comes from Agrobacterium sp. DKPNP3, assembly GCF_052686535.1. Classification (NCBI taxonomy): domain Bacteria; kingdom Pseudomonadati; phylum Pseudomonadota; class Alphaproteobacteria; order Hyphomicrobiales; family Rhizobiaceae; genus Agrobacterium; species Agrobacterium sp. DKPNP3. The sequence continues at coordinate 7,965 of NZ_JBQYSN010000122.1, forward strand.
CCGGCTTGCGGCTACGAGGTCGACCATACGGCTGCTGGCGTCGATGGAGATCATCAGAAGCGGTGGCTCAGCGCTGAGGGGCATGAAGGAGGTGATCGTGCGTCCGATCCGCTCACCCCCATGGGCGGATGAGGCCACCGCGACGGTGAAGGCGAGGGCGCTCATCGCGTCCTTGAACTCAAGTGGTGAGACTGCCGGCGTAGCGGAGGCTTTCAGCGGAAGATGCGCGTGAATGACCGCACCGCCATCGATAAGCTTGAGATTATGAGACATGCGACGCCGGGCTAACCGCCCGCTCCCGGATTTTTCGAAAAAATGGAAAACTTGGCCGCCGCGCCATTCATGATATCGGCATTGTCTGGCGGCGCTCTCTTTTGATGGACGCGCGGCCAGATGCCGGAATAGTGGCGGTTAAGGTCGAGCCAGACATGCAGTCCCGGCTCCGTATCTGGCCTAATCGCGGCGGCGGGGCACTCTCTCTCGCAAATGCCACAGTCGATACATTGATCGGGATGGATGACGAGCATGTTCTCGCCTTCATAAAAACATTCGACCGGGCAGACGTCCACACAGTCCATATATTTGCAGGCGATGCAGTTTTCGGTGACGACATAGGGCATCTGGGTGCTCGAACGGAATGGCAGCCCGACGGCGGCTGTCCGGCTGCCCCTGAGCCGACAGGCCGCACGAGGTAGCGGCGCCGGCCAGATTGGTTCAATCAGGTCAGAGACGGCCGGCAACCGCCTGCCAGTTCACCAGATTATCGAGGAAGTTCTCGATATAGGCCGGGCGCTTATTGCGGAAATCGATGTAGTAGCTGTGTTCCCACACATCGCAGCCAAGAAGCGCCTTCTGTCCGAAACATAGTGGATTGACCCCGTTTTCAGTGCGGGTGATTTTCAGTGAACCATCGGTATCCACCACCAGCCACGCCCAGCCGGAGCCGAACTGGGAAGCGCCGGCAAGGGCGAAATTCTGCTTGAACAATGCTACCGAGCCGAAGGACTGTGTCAGCGCCTCTTCCAGCACCTTGGGCATCGCATGATGCTCACGCCCCATGATTTCCCAAAAGAGAGTGTGGTTCCAGTGCTGGGAGGCGTTGTTGAATATGCCGGATTGCGTCACCGCACCCTTCTCATAGGTGCCTTGGACGATCTCTTCGAGGTTCCTGTTTTCCCACTCGGTCCCTGATATCGCCTTGTTGAGATTGTCGACATAGGCTTTGTGATGAAGATCATGATGGAACTTCAGCGTCTCCTCGGACATCCCCAAGGGGGCGAGCGCATCATGGGCATAGGGCAGGTCGGGAAGCTGGAAAGCCATGGGGTATTCCTTTGTCAACTGTTCGCTCAAGAGCATGAAAGAGCCTTGCGAAAACAAGGTGACCGTACTTCTAGGACCTCAATCGCTGTTGAGGTCAAGCGGTTTTTTGACGCCATGCCAACGGCGTGCCGCCGTGCTGGTGAAGGCAGGCCAGCCAACGGGACTGCGCTTCGGTTTGCTCGCTTTTTTTGCGCCTAGAATTTCTTGCTGACGCCGAGTTTCGCGCCTGCTGATGTTTCCCCATCGCCCTCTATGTTGAAAAGGAGTGCTGCATCAAGCGACCAGTTTTCTGCCGTCTCCATGGAAACACCCGTCGCGAGGGAGCCAAATGCGCCAGATCCGTCAAGACTTGAGACACCGACAGTACCCCCGAATCTCGGTGTGACGATCGAGCCGTTCTCAAGCGCAATCTGACGGGCCACCTCCGCGCCCAGGCTGACGCGGAGCTGCTCTTCGCGGAAACCTTCCAAGTCTATCCTGTCGCCGACATCATTCCCCACGGCGTAATCCTCAACTGTCTCGGAAAAATAGACACCACGAAGTTTCGGCGTGAAAGTCGTAACGTCAGCAATATCCCATCGACCGGAAATCGACGTGTCGAACAGCCAGCGTGTGGTATCGAACGACCCGTCCCAGAAGGGCGTATCGATGTCATTTGCGGACCCTCCATAAAGAAGGCTACTGTTCCAGAAAATTCCCTTAGCGATTTCGAGCGATGCGTTCGGGCCTAGGAGCCAGCCGTTGCCGGTCAATTCATTGTCACCGTCGGTGGGGTCGGTCATCCGGTCGAAGTGAAACGAGAAGCCCAGCAGAGCTTTGTCGGAAAGCAGATAGTCCACGCCGGCCGAGACCATGGCGAAACTGCCCCATTTGCTGCCCGATTCATCACGATTGTGAACGAGAAACGTACCGTCCAGCCAGATGTTGAAGGCTGGCAGTTCGCTCTCCGTCACTCCATCGGACCTTTCGCGGGCAGCTTCAATCTGGGCGAGGCTGGTGGAAAAGCCGAGGACCATCCCTTCACCGGACGGTGTTGCGCGGGAGGTGACGGCCTCCGTTGCACTGGCCATCTGCCGGCGTTCCAGAAGGCCCGGAACCTTGATGGTTGAAGCAAGAAGATTCTGTCTTGTGCTGACGAAACCGTGCACGAGGCGGTCTATCTCTCGTTCGACCGCATCCTCGTTATATGTCTTGATATCGTACGTGATTGTCGCCTCGTTTGACACTCCTGTTGCGGTTTTCAAACGGAAGCCGACCCTCGCGGCGCCCTTAAACGCAGGGTTCGGTACGAATTTCAGGTATAACCCCGTCGACTGGACCGGGCCAGCCTGCGCGAACTCGCCATATACAATAGACGCCTGCCCGGCACCTTGTGGAGTGACATACGTCAGATCGGCGCCCTTGAATGGGCCTCCCGTGGCTTTTGCGGTGAGATTGACATTTTTCGGTGCCCCGTCTTTCACCTCGATCAGCTGATCTTCGACACTCACTTCACGTGGGGTCACCTTCAGCGTATAGCCAACAGAAAGCGTGCTTCCGCGCGCATCCCGCACCTGGATGGTAAAGGTGTAATCGCCTTCTGTCTCGGTTTCGAGCGGCCCGGTCAGTTCGCCTGTCGACACGTTGAGCACCATTCCGCGTGGCAACGTTCCGCCGGTGAGACCGTAGATGAGCGGCGCGGTGCCGCCAGAGGCAGTTATGGTCTGGCTGTAGGCTTCACCCGCCATCGCATCTTTCAGTGCACCGCCGGCGGGCGAGAGTGAAAGCGCGCCGGGAGGTGGCGTTACCGTCAAGGTAATGGTGGCGGTGGAACTGCCCGACGAATTGCTGACGGTATAGGTGATGCTGTCGGTACCGGAGTAGCCGCTTGCGGGACTGTAGGTGAGACTGGTTCCGGCCACCGTTGCCGTGCCGTGTGATGGGCCAGCGACGAGGACCAGCGTGTCGACCCGGCCTCCGGAAAGGTTTAGCGGGACAGAGTTACCGGTACTGTCAGCAGCCACGGTCACTGCGCTGTCGGTTGCGACCGGGGCCTGCGCCAGCACGGCGATGTTGTAAATCGCTGACGCTACTACATCATCTGCGTCTCGCACCGTGA
>NZ_JBQYSN010000123.1:0-11371 GCF_052686535.1 Agrobacterium sp. DKPNP3
CAGCGCTGCCTTGAGGGCCACAAGCGGCGCATCCACTGCCTCGTCGGTGAGCTGTACCGTGCCCCAATGATGGCCGCAGACATGGGCCGCGCCGCAAAGCTTCATGCCTTCCACGGCTTCCGCCGGGTTTTGGTGTTGGCCCTTCATGAACCAGCGCGGCTCGTAGGCGCCGAAGGGCAGGTTGGCGAGTCGGAACTCGCCATGTTTCTTGCGCGCGGCATGGTAATTGAGGCCCTCGTGAAAGCCGGTATCGCCGATATGGTAAATCTTGCCGCCGGGCGCTTCAATGACGAACGCTGCCCAGAGCGCCATGCGCCGGTCATTCAGGCCGCGCGCCGACCAATGGTGGCAGGGCTCAAAGTGAATTTTCACCGCACCGGCATCAATCACATCACCCCAGTCCCCCACCTCTATACGGGCCGCCTCGACACCGGTGCGGATGATGGCGTCATTGCCGAGCGGCGTGATGAAAAGCGGCTTGTGCGCCACGTGCAGGCGCTTCAGCGTCTCCATATCCAGATGGTCGTAGTGATTATGCGTTACCAGCACCAGATCGATCGGCGGCAGATCCTCGAAACGGATACCGGGCGGATTAACGCGTTTGGGCCCGGCGAAGCTGAACGGGCTGGTGCGCTCAGACCACACGGGATCGACGAGAATATTCAGGCCCGCTGTCTGGATAAGAAAGGACGCGTGGCCGATGAAGGTCACACGAATATCCTTGTCCTCGACGCGACTGTCCGGTTTCGCAAAGGGAAAAGGGCTTGGATAGCTTTCCGGCCACTTGGCGCGTTCACCATTGAAGCGCCATTTCAGCAGACCCATGAAGTTGCTGGGCGGCGTGCCTCCGGGATTGAAAAAACGTATCCCGTCGAAATGATCGGAGATAGGGCCGCTGTAATAGGCACTGGCGCTCGAACGGCGAGCATAGAGGCCGCCGCCCGCCAGAGCGAGCAGACCGACAGCGGAAAAACGGAAAAATTTTCGACGGTTCATGAAAGATGTATAGGTGGCGCAGAAGCGCCCTTCAAGGAGGGCGCATCGCGGTCTGCTGACGATCACGTAAAGATGAAATCGGCGCTTTCGCAGCTGAAATCTGGCATCGCCTTGACTTTTCCCGCACTTTCCTGTTTATCCCGCCCATCAGCTGGCAGTTTCACGACTCCAAGCCGCCGACCGGGACCCGAAAAGGTATAAAGAGATCCCGGAGGTCAACACCCGACAGCGCGATGCGCCCTCGGGTGCTTTTTGGCTTTGCGTCTTGTTTTTGCCAGCGAAAGCACCGACGTTTCGGAAATCCCGGAACGAAGAAGGAAGAACCGATGTTTGAAAACCTCCAGGACCGCCTTGGTTCCATTTTGAATGGACTGACCGGCCGTGGCGCGCTGACGGAAGCCGATGTTGCCGCCGCCCTGCGCGAGGTTCGCCGTGCGCTTCTGGAAGCGGACGTAGCACTGGAAGTCGTTCGTTCCTTCACCGACAGGGTGCGTGAAAAGGCCGTTGGCGCGGCCGTCCTGAAATCCATCAAGCCCGGCCAGATGGTCGTCAAGATCGTCCATGACGAGCTTGTCGAAATGCTCGGCACCGAAGGCGTCTCGATCGACCTTCATGCAGCCGCCCCCGTTGTCATCATGATGGTGGGTCTGCAGGGCTCGGGTAAAACCACGACAACCGGCAAGATCGCCAAGCGCCTGACCGACCGCGACAAGAAGAAGGTGCTGATGGCATCTCTCGACACACGTCGTCCGGCCGCACAGGAACAGCTTCGCCAGCTCGGCGTTCAGACCGGCGTCGACACGTTGCCGATCATTGCCGGCCAGTCGCCGACGGATATTGCCGCGCGCGCCGTACAGGCTGCGAAACTCGGCGGCCACGACGTCGTCATTCTCGATACCGCCGGCCGCACACACATCGACGAACCCTTGATGCTGGAAATGGCCGACATCAAGAAGAAGTCGAACCCGCATGAAATCCTGCTGGTCGCGGATTCGCTGACCGGTCAGGACGCCGTCAATCTGGCCCGCAATTTCGATGAGCGTGTCGGCATCACCGGCCTCGTTCTCACCCGTATGGACGGCGACGGTCGCGGCGGTGCGGCGCTCTCCATGCGTGCCGTCACCGGCAAGCCGATCAAGCTCATCGGTATCGGCGAGCGCATGAACGAACTCGACGAGTTCCATCCGCGCCGTATCGCCGACCGTATTCTCGGCATGGGCGACATCGTCTCGCTGGTCGAAAAAGCCGCCGAAAACATCGATGCGGAAAAAGCCCGCGCCATGGCCGAGAAGATGGCCAAGGGCAAGTTCGACCTCAACGATCTCGCCGACCAGCTTGCCCAGATGAAGAAGATGGGCGGCATGGGCGGCATCATGGGGCTGATGCCCGGCATGGCGGGCATGAAGGACAAGATGGCTTCGGCTGGCATGAACGACAAGATGTTCGACCGCCAGATCGCTATCATCTCGTCCATGACAAAGGCCGAACGCGCCAATCCCGACATCCTGAAACACAGCCGCAAGAAGCGCATCGCCGCCGGTTCCGGCACGGATGCCGCTGAAATCAACAAGCTCTTGAAGATGCATCGCGGCATGGGTGACATGATGAAGGCCATGGGCGGCAAGGGCAAAGGCGGCATCATGAAGCAGATGATGGGCGGCCTTGCCGGCAAGATGGGTCTCGGTGGCATGATGGGCGGCGGCATGCCTGACCTTTCGAACATCGATCCGAAGCAGCTTGAAGCCCTCCAGAAGCAGGCGGAAGCCGCCGGTCTGGGCAAGCCGGGTGGAATGCCCGGCCTTGGCGGCCTGCCGGGCGGATTGCCAGGTCTCGGTGGCGCAAAGCTGCCGGGTCTTGGTGGCATGCCGGGGCTTCCCGGTTTTCCGAAGAAGAAGTGAGGCACACCGGTGAACGACGTAGAGGTTAAGGCCCAGCTTTCCGAATACCGCCAGTCGATCGACAATATCGATGCCGCACTGGTTCACATTCTTGCCGAACGGTTTCGCTGCACCAAGGCGGTGGGCGTGCTGAAGGCAAAATACAGTTTGCCGCCGGCTGATCCGGCGCGCGAGGAATACCAGATCGAACGCCTTCGCCATCTGGCAAAGGACGCCAATCTGGATCCGGATTTCGCCGAGAAGTTCCTGAACTTCATCATCAAGGAAGTCATCCGGCATCATGAAGCAATCGCTGCCGAACATGGCGGCCTCGACAAGACCGCCTGACCGGCGGACAAGCCATCTTAAGGAGTATATCACATGGCACTGAAAATTCGTCTCGCACGCGGTGGTTCCAAGAAGCGCCCGTACTACCAGATCGTCGTTGCTGACGCCCGTTCGCCCCGCGACGGCCGTTTCCTCGAGAAGGTCGGTTCCTGGAACCCGATGCTTGCCAAGGACCACCCGCAGCGCGTTGAGCTGAAGGCTGACCTCATCAAGGAATGGATCGCCAAGGGCGCACAGCCGACCGACCGCGTTCTGCGCTTCCTCGCCGAAGCAGGCCTTGCCGAGCGCGCCGCTCGCAGCAACCCGGAAAAGGCAAAGCCGGGCAAGCGCGCTCTCGAGCGCGTTGCTGAAAAGAAGCAGAAGGCTGAAGATGCAGCCGCTGCTGCTGCCGAAGCCTCTGCTGCAGAATAATCTGCACGGAAACTTTTGAAGAACGGGTGGCGTGGTTTTCCATGCCGCCCGTTTTTTGTTTATTTTGGCGTCAACAGACCTTAAAGCTGACGCAACCAACACCAGAAGACGGACGGCCTGATGGCAAAGCTGGAAAACCCGATACTCATGGCAAAAATCGGTGGCGCGCAGGGTTTGCGCGGTGAGGTCCGTGTCAGCACCTACACCGATGACCCGCTGGCGCTCGGCGATTACGGCAATCTGGTCAGCGCCGATGGCCGCGTTTTTGAAATTCTGGAAATTCGCGAGGGCAAGAACGTCGTTGTGGTGCGCTTCAGGGGCGTCAACGACCGCAACGCGGCGGAAAGCCTGAACGGGCTCGAGCTCTTCATCGAACGCGACAATCTGCCGGACGACGAACTTGACGACGACGAGTTCTATTATACCGATCTTGAAGGGCTGGAGGCCGTTGACGCCGAGGGGAAAAGTTACGGTGCCGTCAGTGCCGTCTATGATTTCGGTGCCGGCGATCTGCTGGAGCTAAAAGGTGCTGGCCGTCGCCCCGCCCTCATTCCATTTTCTGAAGCGGCCGTGCTGGAGATCGACCTCGAGGCCGGACGTATCCTTATCGACCCGATGGCCGCCGGCCTGATCGACAATCCCGACGACAAGGACGAAAACGGCATGCCGCCTTTAGGCAAGAAATAAATCATGACCTTCAAGGCTACTGTCCTGACGCTTTACCCGGAAATGTTTCCGGGCCACCTCGGATATTCTCTCGCCGGCAAGGCTCTGGAGCGGGGGCAATGGTCGCTGGAGGCCGTGCAGATCCGCGAATTTGCGACCGACAGGCACAGAAGCGTCGATGATACGCCAGCCGGCGGCGGCGCTGGCATGGTGCTGAAGCCAGACATTCTGGCCGCGGCCATCGATCATGTTTCGAATGGCGACACCCGGCCACGGCTGCTGATGAGCCCACGCGGCAAACCTCTGTCGCAGACCCGTGTCCGCGAACTGGCGACGGGAGACGGCGCGATCATCGTCTGTGGCCGTTTCGAAGGTGTCGACCAGCGCGTCATCGACGCGCGTGGACTGGAGGAAGTGTCTGTTGGCGACTACATCCTCTCCGGTGGCGAACCCGCCGCCCTGACGTTGCTGGACGCTGTCGTGCGTATCCTGCCCGGCGTCATGGGCAATGATCTCTCGGGCGTGCATGAAAGCTTCGAGGGCGGGCTACTTGAGCATCCGCACTATACCCGTCCGCAGGTCTGGGAAGGCCGCGATATCCCTGCCGTTCTCACCTCCGGCAATCACGCCGTCATCGACAAATGGCGTCATGAACAGGCGCTGAAGCTGACGAAGGAAAGGCGGCCCGACCTTCTTGAAAAGCCTCAGGTCGAGACGAAATAATAGGCTGTCAGCACCAGCCCGACGGCAATGACCAGCCAGCGAATGATCCATTGCGGCACGCGCCGCGCTGCGTGCACGCCCGCATATCCGCCGAGCCCGGCGGCGGGAAACATGATCAGCGCCGCCCACCAGGATACGACCCCGCCGCTGACGAAGATCGTGATCGCAATAATGGCAATAACCACCGATAGTAGGTTCTTGAGCGCGTTCAAATGATGATAGCTGCCGCCAGAGGTTACACCGAGGATGGCGAGCATCATGATGCCCATGCCGGCGCCGAAAAAGCCGCCATAGATGGATGCCAGCCCCTGGAAGATCAGGCTCGGTAAATTGCCGGGCGAGCGTTCAGCGCTCGCCTTCGGCCTCAACCATGGCCCGGCGGCAAAGACCGCCGTAGCGGCGAGAAGCAGCCACGGCACAAGCTGGCGAAAGGACGGATTGTCGAGCGACAGCAAAAGTAACGAACCGGCCAGCCCGCCAACGACGGAAACGGCCGACAGCAGGATCGCCTCGCGCCAGTGCGCACGAATCTCCGGCCCATAGGCGATGACAGATGTGATATAACCCGGAAATTGCACGATGGCCGAAGTGGCATTGGCGACGATGGGCGGCAAGCCCGCCAGCGTCATTGCGCCGAAGGTCAGAAACGTACCGCCGCCGGCAATCGCATTAACCACCCCCGACAGAAAGCCGGTCGCAAACAGCATGACAACGATGAATATGGACATGGCCCCTCCCAAGGTCCTCATGCCATATCCGCCAGCAGCGTGGTTCGCAACTGCCACAAGCAGGTCGTCAATTTATAAAATATTGTCATGAAAGGGATGACAAATGGCGCCCGCTAGTATATGTGCGCGCTTGGAATTGGGGTTACACCCTTTAACCGCAAGCAAAGAATGGCGAACCCGCTCCTGCCGCAAGGCTAGGTCTGAAGGCATGGACCAACAGACGAACCGTTGAGCGCTCTGGCTGTTTCAGAAGAAATCAGAGGTTAACATGACCAATATCATTCAGCAGCTGGAAGCCGAACAGGCTGCCAAGATCGAAGCAAAGCGCACCCTGCCTGAGTTTTCTCCGGGCGACACGCTGCGCGTCAACGTGCGCGTTACCGAAGGTAACCGTACCCGCGTTCAGGCTTACGAAGGCGTTTGCATTGCCCGTTCCGGCGGCGGCCTTTCCGAGAGCTTCACCGTTCGCAAGATTTCCTACGGCGAAGGCGTTGAGCGCGTATTCCCGATCTACTCCCCGCTGGTCGAAGGCGTTGAAATCGTTCGCCGCGGTAAGGTCCGCCGCGCCAAGCTCTACTACCTGCGCGACCGTCGCGGCAAGGCTGCCCGTATTGTTGAAAACACCGGTACGCGCGCACGCAAGCTGAACGAATCCGAGCGTCAGGCCGCTGCCGATGAGAAGGCACGTCTGGAAGCTGAAAAGGTTGCAGCAGCACAGGCTCTCGCCGCCGAAAAGGCAGCTGCCGAAGCAGCAGAAGCCAAGGCAGCGGAAGAAGCCGCAAAGGCTGCTGAAACTGCAGCCGAATAAGATTCCCCATTTTTTGGGATTTTGAAAAAGGCGGTCTTCGGGCCGCCTTTTTTGTTGCGTCTCCATGGCTTGCAGAGCGTAAGCCAAGCATGCATTTTCAGACAAGTCATTTCCGGAGACCCCAGATGTTTCTTAAACGCCTATTCCTTACCGCGCTTGCTGCCGTGGTGATGACGCCCCTGCTGGCTGCCGAGCTGCCTGATCTAAAGCAGCGGACCGTCGTCGTCGTCACGGAGAATGCCTACCCTCCGCTGCAGTTCGTCGACCCCAAAAGCGGAAAAGCGATCGGCTGGGAATATGACGCAATGGAAGAGATCGCCAAACGTCTGAACTTCAAGGTCGAGTATCAGAACATTTCGTGGGATGCGATGATACAGTCGGTATCGGCAGGACAATACGACATCGGCATGACGGGGATCAGCATCAAGGACGATCGCAAGGAAAAGGTCGATTTCTCCGCACCCTATATGCGCTCGGAAATGTTCATGTTGGTGAGGGCCGACGAAAATCGATTTACGGATGCCAAAAGCTTCGCGGCCTTCGATAAGGGCCTTGTGGGTGCGCAGGCCGGCACAACGCCCTTTTACACCGCTGTCTATGATGTTCTGGACGGCAACGAACAAAATCCGCGTATCAGGCTGATGGAAACATTTGGCGCAAGCGTACAGGCCTTGAAGACCGGTGACGTGGATCTGGTGCTGACCGACGGCGTTGCGGGCAAAGGATATGTCGATGCCTCGGATGGTGGCCTCAAACTCATCGGTGGTCCACTCGGCGGCGACGACTTCGGGTTCATCTTCAAAAAGGGTTCTGATCTCGTAACCCCGATCAATGCGGCGATAGCGGCACTGAAGGCCGACGGCACCTTCGCCAAGCTCGATAAGAAATGGTTTCTCGACTATAAGCTCGGCGAATGACGCTTCATCAGGCCACAACGGACAGGACGTCGCCCGAAAGAGAAACTGAGGACTTTCCGTGGTGGCTCGTTGCCATCGCTTTTGCCGGCATCGCGCTTGCCGTATTGATCGCGGTCAATGACGTTTACACGCAGGTTTTCACAACGGTGGCCAAGGGTATCGGCATCACAATCACCGTGACGCTGACTGCGTTTGGTCTCGCCGTCGTGCTGGGGCTCGGTATCGCGCTGATGGGAATGTCTGATCACATCGTTCTGCGACAAGCGGCGCGATGTTACATCGAAGTCGTGCGTGGCATCCCGATCATCGTTTTGCTGTTCTACATCGCCTTCGTGGGAACGCCGGGCCTGGTGTCGCTGTATAACTGGCTGATTACGCCGCTGGTGTCGAAAGGGTGGGCGGAGCCGCTGCTCGTGCGGGACGTCTCGTTGATCTGGCGGGCGATAATTGCCCTGACGATCGGTTACGCGGCCTTCATAGCGGAGATTTTTCGCGCCGGCATACAGGCCGTTCCCGAAGGCCAGATCGAGGCCGCCAAGGCTTTGGGGCTCAGCCGCTATCGGCTCTTCCGGCTGATCATCCTGCCGCAGGCAATCCGGACGATCTTTCCGCCGCTTTCCAACGACTTCGTATCAATGGTCAAGGACAGCTCCCTTGTCTCCGTCCTCGGCGTGACCGACATCACCCAAATGGGAAAAGTGTATGCCGCGGGGTCTTTCCGCTTTTTCGAGACTTACTCGATTGTCGCTTATGTCTATCTGGTTTTGACGATCGGTCTATCACTCATCCTGCGTCGGGTGGAAAAGGCGATGCGGTCGCGACGCGGGTGACAAAAAAGTGACAGCCGGCCCCCCAGCTGTCACCGTATTGGATATCAGATAGCCTTGACCTGATTGCTCATTTTGCGTGTGGCGATAATCACCAGCACGCCTGCGAGCGCCAGGCAGAAGGCAAGGAAGAACATCGGCGCGATGGTGCTGCCTGTCTGGTCCTTGATCCAGGGCACCACGTTCTGCGCCACAAAGCCACCGAGATTGCCGACGGAGTTGATGGCGGCAATGCCAGCCGCTGCACCCGCGCCCTTCAGGAAGCGGCCGGGCAGGCTCCAGAACACCGGCTGGCCGGCAAAAATGCCAGCGGCTGCGATGCAGAGGAACGCGAACTGCAGGACCGGATCGCTGAGCAAGGCCGACATCAACAGGCAGAACGCACCGATGAAGGCAGGGCCGACGATATAGGGTGTCTTGTTCCTTGCCTTGTCGGCTGCCAGGGGCACGACGAAAAGCGCGACGGCCACGATCACCCAGGGGATGATGTTGATGAAGCCGTTAGCGGTGTTGGATACGCCGAAGCTCTTGACGATGGTTGGAAGCCAATAGCTGAGGCCGTAGGCCGCCAGCGGAAAGCCGACATAGCAGAGCGACATGAACAGAACGCGCGGATTGATCAGCGCCTTGAAGCCATCTTCCGCATGCTCTTCCATACCCTTGTTCTCTTCGGCCAGCCGGTTTTTCAACCAGTCCTTCTCGTCCTGCGACAGGAATTTCGCCTTTTCGGGCGTATCATCCAGATAGAAGAAGGTAACGATACCGGCGATCACAGCCGGAATACCCGTCGCCAGGAACACCCACTCCCAGCCTGCGTAACCGAGGAATCCATCCAGATCGAGCAGCATGCCGCCGAGCGGCGCACCGATGGCATTGGCAAGCGCGCTGAAGATCATGAACAGGCCGATCATGCGGCCGCGATAATCGCGCGGGAACCACAGCGTCATCAGGAACAGCACGCCCGGAAAGAAGCCGGCTTCGCAGAGGCCGAGCAGGAAGCGCAGGATGTAGAACATCGTGGCGTTCTGCGTATAGGCAAGCGCGATGGTGACGGCGCCCCAGGAAACCAGAATACGGGCGAACCATTTGCTGGCGCCGAAACGGTTGAGGAAGAGGTTGCTCGGCACTTCGAAGATGAAGTAACCGATGAAGAACAGCGAAGCGCCTAGGCCATAGGCATATTCGCTGAGGCTCAGCGCATCGACCATCTGCAGCTTGGCAAAGCTGACATTCTGGCGATCGATGTAGGCGATGAGATAGAGAAGGCCAAGAAACGGCATCAGCCGCCAGGTGATCTTCGAGATAAGGGCCTTTTCGGATACCATATGCTTTCCTCCCTTCGATTTCTCGTCGAATGCAAATGATAAGGGAACCCATCTATATGTGCGTCGCAAAATAGGCAAGTTGCGTTGCACCATAAGAGATGCGGAGAGCGGGTAGCCCAGCCTGTCTGGCCCTGATGAATTACACTTCGGAACATTATCCTGCCCGGTCACGCGCCAGATGCGCATTCATGTTGCTGTAACACCATCCATCTGCTATGAAAGTTTCCATGGGATCTAAATTCGGATGTCTCGCGCAGAATGTTTATGTGCTGCAGGACCACAAGCGTCTGCCGGCACGCTTCTTCGCGCGCGTCTCCGCGGCGCTCACCAGCCGACTTAGGCTCGCCTGACAGCACCCTGCTGTCCAACGCCTTCCTGAACCCCCATCATCTTTTACATGACAAGGCATAGAGCCATGAGCGCACCCCGCACTTTGTATGACAAAATCTGGGACGACCACGTCGTCAACCGTGACCCTGACGGAACCTGTCTTCTCTATATCGACCGTCACCTCGTTCATGAGGTGACGAGCCCGCAGGCCTTCGAAGGCCTGCGGATGGCCGGTCGTCCGGTGCATTCGCCGACGCGCACGCTGGCCGTCGTCGACCATAACGTGCCGACCACCGCTGACCGTCTGGAAGGCATCAAGAACGAGGAAAGCCGCATCCAGGTGGAAGCGCTGGCGCAGAACGCCAGGGATTTCGGCGTCGAATATTATTCGGAGCGGGACAAGCGCCAGGGTATCGTTCACATCGTTGGCCCGGAACAGGGCTTCACCCTGCCGGGCATGACCATCGTGTGCGGCGACAGCCACACCTCGACCCACGGTGCTTTCGGTGCACTGGCGCATGGCATCGGCACCTCGGAAGTGGAGCACGTTCTGGCGACCCAGACCCTGATCCAGAAGAAAGCCAAGAACATGCTGGTGCGTGTCGATGGCAAGATCCCTGACGGCGTCACCGCCAAGGACATCATCCTTGCCATTATCGGCGAGATCGGCACGGCGGGCGGCACCGGCCACGTGATCGAATTTGCTGGCGAGGCAATCCGTTCGCTGTCCATGGAAGGCCGTATGACGGTCTGCAATATGACCATCGAAGGCGGCGCGCGCGCCGGTCTGATCGCACCTGATGAGACCACCTTCGAATACATCAAGGACAAGCCGCGGGCGCCGAAGGGCGAAACGCTGGAACAGGCCATCGCCTATTGGAAAACCCTGAAGTCCGACGAAGGCGCCCATTACGACAAGGTCGTCATTCTCGATGCCGCCAATCTGCCGCCCATCGTCTCCTGGGGCTCATCGCCGGAAGATGTGACCTCGGTTCAGGGCATCGTCCCCAATCCAGATGATATCGATGATGAAAACAAGCGCTCTTCCAAGTGGCGCGCGCTGGACTATATGGGCCTGAAGCCCGGAACGCGGATCACCGACATCGCGATAGACCGCGTCTTCATCGGCTCCTGCACCAATGGACGCATCGAAGACCTGCGGGCAGCCGCCAAGATCGTCGATGGTCGTAAGGTAGCACCAACCGTCTCGGCCATGATCGTGCCCGGCTCCGGTCTCGTGAAGGAACAGGCGGAACAGGAAGGTCTCGACAAGATCTTCCTCGATGCCGGTTTTGAATGGCGTGAGCCGGGATGCTCCATGTGCCTGGCCATGAACGATGACCGCCTGAAGCCCGGCGAACGCTGCGCCTCGACCTCGAACCGCAATTTCGAGGGCCGTCAGGGCTACAAGAGCC
>NZ_JBQYSN010000124.1:0-11245 GCF_052686535.1 Agrobacterium sp. DKPNP3
CGGCAACGTCTCGATCAGCGAGGCAAGGGCGGTAGCGCGCAGCGCGAAAGACAGAACCATGGCGATGGCGCCATAGCTGCCGATTCGGCTGTCTTTCATGATCTCCAGCATGCGCGCCTTGTCCTTGCCGCTGCCGAAGCCGTCGGCCGTGTCGGCGAGCCCATCTTCATGCAGAGCGCCGGTCATGAGTGCGGTGATGCCGATGATCAGCCAGCCGGTCAGTTGTGGTGAGGCGTCAAAGGCAGCACACACGACAACAAGGACGGCGCCGGGCAGGGCGATCAACAGACCGGCAGCGGGAAAGGCGCGGGCGGTGCGGCTCATCGATATGGCGTCGGCGTTCTCGAAAAACCGCGAGGGGACAGGCAGGCGGCTGAGAAAGGCGAGGGAATGCATGACATCTGTTATAAAATCCCCGGCCTTCACGCTCTCTCCGCTGCAGTCTCTGCATTTCCGGTTGTTCCGCGGCGCATCCGCGATTATGAGAGGCGCAACAAAGACCGATTTGCCGGAAAACACAAGTTCCGGACGCATGAGCCGATGCGAAAGCCAGTGCGGCGACGAGAGAGATTGATATCATGAGCATGAGCGGATTGCCCTTCGACGATTTTCGCGCGCTGCTGCGCGAGCTTCCCGGCCCGGATACCCATGCGCTTGTGGCGGCAAAGGAGCGAAATGCGCAACTGACGAAGCCTGCCGGTTCGCTCGGTCGTCTCGAAGAGATCGCCATGTGGCTGGCCGCCTGGTCCGGCCGTTCGCCTGCCGTCAACCGTCCGCTGGTGGCGATCTTTGCCGGCAATCACGGCGTTACGCGGCATGGTATCACGCCCTATCCGACCTCGGTCACACAGCAGATGGTGGAAAATTTCGCGGCTGGCGGTGCGGCGATCAACCAGATCTGCGTTGCCAATGATCTCGGCCTGAAGATTTTCGATCTGGCGCTGGACTATCCGACCGGCGATATCACCTGTGAGCCGGCGCTTTCGGAGCGCGACTGCGCCGCGACCATGGCCTTTGGCATGGAGGCGATTGCCGGTGGCACCGATCTTCTCTGTGTCGGCGAAATGGGGATCGGCAATACGACGATTGCCGCTGCCATCAATCTCGCACTTTACGGCGGCACGGCGGAGGAGTGGACCGGTCCGGGCACCGGTTCGGAAGGGGACGTCATGGCCCGCAAGATCGCGGCGGTGAAGGCGGCGGTGGACTTCCACAAGGATCACCTGTCGGACCCGCTGGAAATCATGCGCCGTCTCGGCGGACGCGAAATCGCGGCGATTGCCGGTGCGATTCTTGCTGCGCGCGTGCAACGCATTCCCGTGCTGATCGATGGCTATGTGGCAACGGCCGCTGCGGCGCTGCTGAAGGCTGCCAATTCCTCTGCGCTCGACCATTGCCTCATCGGTCATGTCTCGGGGGAGCCTGGCCACCTTGCGGCGATTGAGAAGCTGGGCAAGACACCGCTTCTGGCGCTCGGCATGCGGCTCGGCGAGGGCACAGGTGCAGCTCTTGCGGCTGGCATCGTCAAGGCCGCTGCCGCCTGCCATTCCGGCATGGCGACCTTCGAGGCAGCGGGGGTAGACACCCGCATCGCCCCGCCCACCAATCATTGAGGCTGAAGATGGAAGCGACGCCGCACATGCCGCCGCCAGAACCGGCCTTCCGCAAGGAGAAGGGCTGGCGACATCTTTTTGCCGCCGCCCGCTATTCCCTGCAGGGGCTTGGCCGGCTGTGGCAGGAAGCGGCGTTTCGCCACGAGGTTCTCGCTTTTGGCGCGGGGCTCACCCTTTTGCTGGTCGTCGGTTCGCCATTTGCACATCTTCTCGTCTTCACGGTGCTGATGCTGCTTCTGTTTTCGGTTGAAGCGCTGAATACGGCCATCGAGGAGCTGGTGGACCGCATCTCGCCGGAAATCTCTTCGGTCGGACGCCATGCCAAGGATCTCGGCTCGTTCGCCGTCTTCTGCCTGCTGATGGCGAACGGATTTTTCGTGCTGTATTCGCTGGTGACGACGCTATTTTTCTGAGATTTCCGCGGGTTCAGGCAAATGACCGGCGCCGCGGCTGGATGGCGTGGGTCTCTTCCACCGCTGGCAGGCTCTGCAACACGCGCTTCGCCGGCAGAATGGCGATGCCCTCGGTGCCCTCGCGCAACTTCGATTTGAGGATGAACTGGCCATCATGCTTGGCCAGGATAGCCTGCACGATGGGGAGGCCGAGGCCTGTTCCCTGTTCGGCGCTCTTGATCGCGATGGAGCCCTGACCGAAGGCCGACAGCACAATCGGAATTTCCTCTTCTGGGATGCCGGGACCATTATCCCTGATCGACACATATTGGCCGCCGCCCGCCGTCCAGCCGGCCTTGACGAGGATTTCGCCGCCCTGGGGCGTGAATTTCACGGCATTTGAGAGCAGGTTGAGGATAACCTGCCGGATGGATTTCTCATCGGCCCAGACCTGCGGCAGGCTGGCTTCGAACTGCTGGGAAATGCGGATATTCTTGGCGCGGGCGCGCAGCTGGATCATGCCGATGCAGTCTTCGGCAATTTCGAGCATGGAAATGGACTCTTCGTTGAGATCGTAGCGACCGGCCTCGATGCGCGACAGGTCGAGGATTTCGTTGATGAGATCGAGCAGATGCTGGCCGGAGCGGTG
This sequence comes from Agrobacterium sp. DKPNP3, assembly GCF_052686535.1. Lineage (NCBI taxonomy): Bacteria > Pseudomonadati > Pseudomonadota > Alphaproteobacteria > Hyphomicrobiales > Rhizobiaceae > Agrobacterium > Agrobacterium sp. DKPNP3. The sequence continues at coordinate 2,655 of NZ_JBQYSN010000124.1, forward strand.
GATATCGCCGGAATATTCCTTATAGAGCGGATTGTTGAGCGGACCGAGTACCTCCGACGACATGACCTCGGAGAAGCCGAGGATGGCGTTGAGTGGTGTGCGCAGTTCGTGCGACATGGAGGCGAGGAAGCGGGACTTGGCGAGGTTGGCCTCCTCCGCGCGACGCCGCGCTTCGTCGGAGACCGAGTTGGCGACTTCGAGTTCGGCGATCAGGTCGTCCTTTTCGGTCTGGGACGACAGGAGCTTGACGCTGGTCTGGTAGAGCCGGTTGGTGATGCGATGGCAAAAAAGGATGGCCATGCCGAACATCAGAGCGAGGCCGACATCGAATGGATCACGCGAGATGGCTGCCGTCATGCCAAGCGCTGCGAGCACTGGCAGAAAAGTGAGGGAAATCGCCCGCCGCAGCATGAAATTGGCAATGGCGGTCAGTGAAAGCGCGATCAGCAGCGTCGAGCCCTTGAAGAAAAGAATGAGTGTCGGATCGTGGCGGGTGGGCTCCGCCAGCGCAAACATCGCCCAGGCAAAGCCGGTCAGGATCTGCATGCCGAGGAAAAGGTTTTTCCAGTGCTGGATATTGTCGGCGGTGATGTCCTGTTTCGCCGCTCGCTTGGCCAGCAGCAGCGAGAAGGCATGTAAGCTGAGCGCGGTCAGCGACCAGAGGATCAGGCTGATGTCGCGGGTGATGTAAAGGCCGATGACGGACGCAAGAACGATGAAAAGCGGCATGATCATCGCGCCCTGATGGGCCTCGGCGATGTGCATGGTCAGCATTTCGCGCTCATAGGCGTCGCTTGCGCCGGGTCCCTGCTGCAGGCGTTCACGCGTCGTCTTCACCGTGTCGAAAACCGCCTTGTTGCGGTGTTTTTTCGAGCGGTCGACGATGATCTTGTCGGTGGACGTGCTGACGCTTCTACTCATTGTTACAACGCAGGGTGACATGAACCCTTGCAGACTACGCCCAAAATCTTAAGAAGATGCTGCCGTGAAAGGATTTGTTTGCCATTTCTGACAAGGGTTTGTTGTGACATGAGACGAAATGGAGGCAAGGGCAGGGGCTTTTCGCCGCTGCGCGACGGCGGGCTTTTCCTCGCCACCGTGTTTCTTGGCATCCTCATCGCCGCGAGGCTCGATCAATTCAACAGCGAAACCCACCGTGGCCGCTTTTTTGTGATCGATGGTGATACGCTGGCAAAGGGCGGCGACCGTTTCCGGCTGCTCGGCATTGATGCGCCCGAGCTTGCGCAGACATGTCTTCGCGGCAGCGAAAGCTGGCCATGCGGCGAGGAAGCGCGCCGTGCCCTGCAGCGGCTGGCAAGCGCTGCGGATTTTTCCTGCTCGGGTGGTTCGAGAGATCGATATGGCCGGCTGCTCGTCTATTGTTCCGCGGGCGGCAGGGATGTCTCGTCGGACATGGTGTCTGCGGGCTTTGCAGTGGCGTCCGGTTATTTTCAGTTCTCCAGCGAACAGGCAGAAGCCCGTCGGCAGGCGCGCGGTATCTGGGTGGGAGAATTTGAAAACCCGTCGCAATGGCGTCGCGAACACCGAGCGGCGGATCTCGATACCCCCGCAACCGGTTTCCTGACCATTATTCGTCATCTGCTGGGGTGGGGGCATGGCTGAAAAAGAAAGGACCGCGCCGATGGACCATGATGGGCTGGGCGGCCTGCGTGCCGAAATTGCCCGCTGTCGTCTCTGTCGCGACAGCCCGCTCAAGGGCGTCGCGGATCGCCTGCCGCACGAACCCCGACCGGTGGTGGTCATCTCGCGAAAAGCGCGCATCCTGATTGCCGGCCAGGCGCCGGGGCTGCGCGTTCATGCATCGGGCCTGCCTTTCGACGATGCCTCGGGCGACCGGCTCCGGCAGTGGCTGAATGTCGATAGACCGACGTTTTATGATCCTGACCGTTTCGCCATCGTACCCATGGGTTTCTGTTTCCCCGGGTACGACGACAAGGGGAGCGACCTGCCGCCGCGGCGCGAATGCGCCCCGCACTGGCGGCAGCGGGTTATCGCGGCAATGCCCCAGGTGGAGCTTATCCTCGCCGTCGGCCAATATGCGCAGGCCTTTCACCTCGGTGAAAAACGCGCGAAAACCATGACGGAGACGGTGCAAAACTGGCGCAGCTACCTGCACGTCAACGCCGGTCCCGGCATCTTGCCTCTTCCGCATCCGAGCTGGCGCAATACCGCATGGCTGAAAAAGAACCCGTGGTTCACTACGGAGCTGCTTCCGGTTCTGCGGCAACATGTGGAAATGCGGATTTAGTGAAACAATTTTCTGTTTTTTCGCAAAAATTAGTGTATTGAAAGGAAATTAATTCAGGAGGGTAGACGCATTGGATCGCCTAGACCGTAAGATTTTGCGCATTCTGCAAGAGGATTCCACGCTGGCCGTTGCCGATCTGGCGAAAAAGGTTGGCCTTTCCACAACGCCCTGTTGGCGGCGTATCCAGAAGATGGAAGAAGACGGCGTCATCCGCCGGCGTGTGGCCCTGCTTGATCCGGTCAAGGTCAATACCAAGGTCACGGTTTTCGTCTCCATTCGCACCGCCTCGCATTCCATTGAATGGCTGAAGCGCTTTTCCGAAGTGGTTTCCGAGTTCCCTGAGGTGGTCGAGTTCTATCGCATGAGCGGTGACGTCGATTATCTGCTGCGCGTCGTCGTGCCAGATATTGCGGCCTATGACGCCTTCTACAAGCGGATGATCGCGAAGATCGAAATCCGCGACGTGTCCTCCGCCTTCGCGATGGAGCAGATCAAATATACGACTGAACTGCCGCTCGATTACATGTTGCTGGATAATCCGAAATCCGGCGAAGAGTGATCCGCAGTCCATCCTATCTCTGAACGATGCCCTTTCCGGCCGCCGGGGAGGGCATTTTTATGTGGGGATTGCCTTTCCCCATCGATCTGGCCCGCTAGGGGATGTCCTTGCCGGAAGGTCCATCCGGTATGCACGGCCAAGGCGCGACAATCTTATTCCGCCCTATCAAGCAAATTAGCACATTCAATTCTCTCTGCGCCGTCTCCGCGCAACGTGAGAATTTGATAAAATCTGTCGAATATCTACGCTTTTGGTATCTGGTGATGGTAACAGCGAGGATATCGATATGATCACAAGACGCGGAACATTGGGGCTGATCGCAGGTGCGACGGGAGCGTTGTTTCTGCCGCATATCCGGCGGGCAAGTGCCGCAGCGACGACGCTGCGCATCGGCTGGCAGAAAAACGGCGTGATCGCACTGGCAAAAAGCCAGGGTGCGCTTGAAGCCTTGCTGAAGGATCGCGGCATTGAGGTGAAGTGGTCGGAGTTTTCCTCCGGGCCGCCGCTTCTTGAAGCGCTGGGTGCCGGTGCGCTGGATATCGGCCCGACCGGCGATGTGCCGCCACTTTTCGCGCAGGCCGCCGGTGGTAATCTGCGCTATGTCGGCACCTATAAGGCTGCGGCGGGCGGATCGGCCATTCTCGTGCAGAAGGATTCGCCGTTGAAGACGCTCCAAGACCTGAAGGGCAAAAAGGTCGCCTTCAAGCGCGGCTCCAGCGCCCATAATGTCACCGTCAAGGCGCTGCGAAAGGCGGGGCTGACGTTGGCCGACATCACGCCCGTCGATCTCGCCCCGCCGGATGCGGCGGCCGCCTTCCGAAGCGGCAATATCGATGCCTGGTCGATCTGGGATCCCTACTTTGCGGTGGCGGAAAAGGAGCCAACGACAAGGGTGCTCTCGACAGCCGAAGGCATCGTCGATCCATGGAGCTACTTCCTCGGCAATGGCGATTTCGTCGAGGCCAATCCCGATCTCGTGCCGCTGATCCTAAAGGAACTGGCCAATGTAGGCGCAAAGGCGCAGGCGAACATCGAGGCGACTGCAAAGTCGCTCGCCGCCATCACCGGTGTTCCCGAGGATGTTACGAAGGTCTCGCTGACCCGTCCGGGTGCCGATCTCGGTCGCGTGTCAGTGGTTTCGGATGAAGCCATTGCCTATCAACAGGCGCTTGCCGATGAGTTCTACGATCTGAAGATCGTGCCGAAGAAGCTCAAGGTGGCGGATATCGTCTGGCGCCCGAAGGCGAGTTGATGGGCGGGAAAGGCGAGTCTCTTCAACCTGCTGGCGGATGTTGCTGAGAGGTTGATTCAGGCCGTTGGTGTTAAATGTGAGGCAATCGGATCCCGCTTGTTTCTTCTCCCCGCCGGGGAGAAGTCCGCGGCAGCGGGATGAGGGGGCAAGGTCTCCGCATATCGCGAGCGTTGCCCCCTCATCCGACCCTTCGGGCCACCTTCTCCCCGGCGGGAGAAGAAATCTGCCGCAATGACGGAGGCTCAGCCCTTGAACTTCGCAATCACGAGATGACCGGGTGTCGGATTGCCGTCCTGCATGCGCACATTGATGTCGGTCACTTCAACGACCTCGAAGCCGGTCGCCGCCAGTCTTTCGCGGACATAGGTTTCGGCATGGGCGAAACGCTGGTGCGGGCCGACCATGTAGGGACGTCCGGCCATGATGTTTTCGGGCAGGGTTTCCGAGGAAAAGATCAGCAGGCCGCCGGCATTGAGGTTTTCGGCCGCGCCGAAAAACAGCGGCTCCAGCGCGCCGAGATAGGGCAGCACATCGGTGGCGGTGATGATGTCGAAGGGCTCGTCGTCATTGTCCTCAAGGAAATCCTCGACTTCGGCGACGTAAAGCGTCTCGTAGAGGTCCTTCTCATGGGCGATCTCGACCATGTTTTCGGAAATATCGATGCCGGTGATGTCTTCGGCCATATCGCGCAGCGCCTCGCCGGTGAGGCCGGTGCCGCAGCCGAGATCAAGCAGGCGCTTGAAGGGGCCGAGGTTGAGCGTCTGCAGCCGCTGGCGCACCATCATCGGCACGGCGTAACCGAGCTGTTCGACAAGAATGTCCTCGAAGGCTTCGGCATGCTGGTCGAACAGGGTTTCGACATAGGCGTCGGGTGCTTTCGACGGCTGTTCGCCCCGGCCCATGGCGGCGATGCGCACGGCTGCGCCACCGTGGTCTTCCGGATCGATGGCGAGGACCTCCTCATAGGCTTTCACGGCGGCGTCCACATCACCCGCCTTTTCAAGCGCCAGTGCGCGGTTATAGGCCTCGGCGAGCGCCTCTTCGTCGATCTTCTGATTCTTGGTCATCGTGCCTTATCCGTCAGCGTCTTCAATTGACGTTTGCTGTAAGCCGCATCGGGAACGGGCGCAACGTTTATGTGGGTTTGCGGCTTTTAGTGGAGGATGAACTCCCCTTTCAGCGCGCGCCATTCCTGTGCCGAGATAACCTGCCGGTGCACATAGCGGACGGAGTGCAGGGGACCGTCGAGCTTTTCCTGCCAGAATTTGAGGAAGCCGTGCATTTCGGGGAAATCAGGGGCCAGGTCGTAGTTTTGCCAGACATAGGTCTGGAGAACCAGCGGATGGTCCGGCAGGCGGTAGAAAATCTGGGCGGTGGTGAGGCCGTAGCCCCTCAGCATCATTTCCATGTCCTTGTTCATGATGGCGGTTCCCATATCGATGATGACCGATCACAGCATTGCCGCTGTATCTGATATGGGAACACGGCAGGGTTAACCCAACCTTGCCAAAGGGTGGGTTGTGTCACAAATTTGTTATATTTTTCAAAATGTTGGCAGCCTCTTGTGATGAGTGCTGCCAACCACGGCGCTCAACGCTTGAGGTGTCGCGTCAGCCGGGCTTCCAGCCATGCCCAAACATGCCGCAGCGTTTCGACGATCGTGAGATAAAAGATCGCGGCCCAGAGATAGGCCTGATAATCGAAGGTGCGGGAAAAGGCGTAACGGGTCTGGCCCATCAGGTCGAAGACGGTGACGATGGAGACAACCGCCGAGCCCTTGATCATCAGGATGATCTCGTTGCCATAGGGGCGCAATGCGACGATCAGCGCCTGTGGCAGGATGATCTTGCGGAAGGTGATGAACTTGGAAATACCGAGCGACGCCGCTCCCTCGTGCTGGCCGCGCGGCACACTCTGGATCGCTCCGCGCAGGATCTCGGCCTGATAGGCTGCGGTGTTGAGCGTCAGCGACATGAGCCCACAATACCAGGCTTCGCGGAAAAACCACCAGAGATCGACGGCTTCCAGCGCCGGGCGGAAGCTGCCGAGGCCGTAATAGATCAGGAAAAGCTGCGCCAGCAGTGGCGTGCTTCTGAAGACATAGACATAGGCATAGGCGAGCGCGCCGATGACGCGGTTTTCCGACATGCGGGCAAAGGCGATTGGCACCGAGAGGATTGCGCCAAGAATGATTGAGCTGCCGACCAGCGCGATGGTGGTGATGAGACCATCAATGTAGCGCGGCCCATAGCGCTGGAACTTGTCCCAGTCCCAGCCCTCGATCATGGCGAAGATCAGCGCGGCGGCGAGGAGCAGCCAGAGCGTGATGACGGCGATGCCGACGATACGGGAAATGTTCAGCGGTTTGTCCGCAACGATGGGCGCTGGGCGCGGCGGAATGAGTTCCTGGATATGGCTCATCGTCTGGCCTCCGATTTGCGCGACCAGCGATCGATGAAGCCGATTCCGACGGACGAGATGAGTGCCAGAATGAGGTAAAGCAGGCAGGCGATGCCGTAAAAGAAGAAGGCTTCCTTGCTGACGCGGGCGGCAATGCCGGTCTGGCGGATGATATCGGCAAGGCCGATGATCGAGACGTAGGACGTGTCTTTCAGCAGGATGACCCAGAGATTGGTCATGCCGGGCAGAGCGATCCGCACCAGCTGCGGAATGATGATCAGCACCATGGTGCGGCTGCGGGAAAGACCGAGCGCGTCACCGGCCTCGTATTGGCCTTTCGGTATGGCCTTGAAAGCCGAAAGCAGCACTTCGGAAGCATAGGACGAAAAGACGACCGAAAGCGCCACCATGCCGGCAACGAAAGCGTTGATTTCGATGGGGCCGCTGAAACCGACGTAACCTGCCAGCGATTGCAGCAGCATCTGAATGCCGTAATAGACGATGAAGAGCGTCAGGAGTTCCGGCAGGCCGCGGAAGATCGTGGTGTAGATGCCGGCGGCCAGCCGCAGTGATTTTTCTTCCGACTGTGCGGCGAGCGCGATGAGGAAACCGATCAGCAGCCCAACGGGCAGGGTCGCAAGCGCCAGCGAGATCGTGACCTTGACGCCGAAGGCGATTTCATCGCCCCAGCCCGCATCGCCGCAGGCGACGAGAGTGCCGTTTCCGAAAAGCGAGAAGAGACCCACCGGTCCGCAGAAGGGATCGAGAAGTTTCGAGACATAGGTCCAGAACGCACCTATGGCGGAAAATGCTCCGCTCATGCCATTTTTCCCCTGCGGTCTTAAGCCGCCGTGATTGTTATCGTGACGTTTTCAAACAAAAATGGCGGAAGGGCAAGCCTTCCGCCACGAGATTTCAACAGATCGAACCAGCTTAATCGCCGTAAACGTCGAAATCGAAGTATTTTTTGTTGATCTCCTGATACTTGCCGCTGGCGCGGATACCGGCGATTGCGGCCGTGAACTTGTCGGCCAGCGCCGTGTCGCCCTTGCGCACGGCAATGCCTGCGCCGTTGCCGTTGATCTCGGGATCGACCTTGAGCGGCGTCAGGATCTTGCAGCACTTGCCGGCGTCGGTCTTCAGCCATTCCGACAGCACGACAATATCGTCGATGACGGCGTCGATGCGGCCATTGGCGATGTCGAGCTTATATTCGTCGGCGGTCGGATACATCTTCACGTCCGCATCCGGGAAATGCTTTTCGGCATAGTTGGAGTGTGTTGTGGAACCTTGCGCGCCGAGCGACTTGCCCTTGAGATCTTCGATGGACTTGATCGGCGAATCTTTCGGCACGGCGATTGCCGGCGGGGTGTTGTAGTATTTCTTGGAGAAGTCGACCTTTTCAAGACGCTCGGGCGTGATCGACATGGACGCGATGATGGCGTCGAACTTCTTGGCCTGAAGGGCGGGGATGATGCCGTCCCAGTCATTGGTAACGAAGGTGCATTCGGCCTTCATTTGTTCGCACAGCGCCTTGGCGATGTCGATGTCGAAGCCGGTCAGCGTGCCGTCGGCTTCCAGATTGTTGAAGGGCGGGTAGGCGCCTTCGGTGCCGATGACGATCTTGTCCTGCGCGAGAGCCGCGCCGGAAAAAAGCGAGATGGCGGCAATCGATACGGCTGCGAGCAGACGGGTGGAAATAGGCATTTCGATCCTCTCTTTTGGTCGTTCATCCGCGGTCTGTTGTTGTTTTCAGTGCGGACGCCATGGTCGCTGGGCGCGGCAGAACGGGGGATACCGCCTGTGGCCTTCAGCGCGGATGTGATTATTCATCCGCTTGGTCAAAAAATGCAACTGCAATATTAGCGACCGCGTTTGTGCCGCAGAGCTTCCACGAAAAGGCCTTGATCTGTTCATTTCCGGTACAGAAGCATCTGGTCATCATGGGAACCGGAGCGTGTGTTGGGCGTTGAACAGCGCCTGCGTGCCAAGCCGGGCCCACGACGTCGCGTATCTTGCGACAAACAAAATGACGGCAGATGAGGAAGCACTGATGCTGAAAAAGAAAAACACATTGCTGACCGGGGTGGTTTTTCCGCTCATGTCTCTCG
>NZ_JBQYSN010000125.1:0-11202 GCF_052686535.1 Agrobacterium sp. DKPNP3
GGAGCCTCGCCCGCACGCGGCGGCGCAACATTCTGTTCGTAGACGGACTGACCTTCAGCCGTCACGGGCTGGCCATTGGCACCCGGTGCCGGTCCCTCGTCGCGCTCGGTGCCATCGGCCATCAGCCGCTGTGTGAATTTGGTGCCGGTGACGGAACCGTCATCGCCATGATTCTGTGTCTGGGCCTGATGATTGGTCGGCGTTGCCGGCTGCTGCTGGCCCGTGCTGGCCGGTGGCTGCTGCGTCGCCGGTGGGGTGGTCGAAGGCTCAGTCTGCGTGGTCTCGGTCGGGGTGGTAGACTGCCCGCTGCCGCCGTTCTGGGCGGAGCTGACGAGACCGTCCACCATATCGTTCAGCGCGTCGCGGTTCATCCACATGGCATAACCACCACCAGCCAGAAGTGCCACGCCAACAACGGCGAGAACGACTGACGCATAGTTACGGCGAGGCTTTTTCTTGACCATATAGGCCGGCGTCGCCGCCGTGGCAGCCAAGCCAGGCACGTCGCCGGTCGCCTGTCGAGTGGAAGATGTGGCGCCGTCATAACCGATCAGTTCATCCAGATCGTCCCAGGGCGTACGTTCCTTGTTGTCCTTTGCGGCCGCCTGCTCCCCAAAGGGATCATCATCCGCGCGCGGCAGCGCCGGCGCGTCCTTGGCGGGAATGGCAATATCCGCATCCTGGAAATAGGACGAGAAATCCTCGACCACGGCTGCCTTTTTCGGAGCCGGCTCTTCGCTCGGGTGATGCTCGTCAAAATCGTGCCGGCCACCAAAGGCGGGCGCGTGCTCGACAGCCGCGGGGCCCAGATGGTCGTCGGCGTCGCGTCGATCAGTCTCGCCATACGGCGCGGGCTCAAAACTGACGTCCGGCTCCTGATAATGCGGCGCGGCATAACCGGCGACGACCGGGCGTCCGTCGGTCTCGTCGCGAACCTCTTCATAGTCCCCGTCGGCCGGGCGAAGATCGTCGTTGCGTTCGTCGTCCAGCTTGCGCCAGTCGTCTTCATCCACGGGCTGCGCCCAATGGGGGGGAACGGCATCGTCAACAGGTGCGGGTGTAAACACCGGCTCCGGCTCGGCATGGTCCTGCTGCGGCTCGTGAGCCGGCTCTTCCTCCGAGCGGGTGAAATAGGTGCCGACCTCGTCATGGGGTGCGTCTACCCGTGCCGGCGCGACAGGCTCGGGTTCCGGTGCGTCGTAGAGCTCTTCCGGCTCGTGCCCCCTGTCAAGCCGCTCCTCTTCGGAAGCGTGAACATCGTGGCGCGGCTCGTCGTAACGGTCCGGCTCCTGGTAAACCGGTTCCGGCTCAGCGGGTGCAGCATCCGCGTAAACCTGCTCTTCCCGCTCGTCTTCGCGATGGGCAGGCTCTTCCGGTTCAGCCTCGTGCACAACTTCGGCGGGCTGGGCGGCCGGCTCCTCAGCGGCTTCCTGATGATGATAGGAAGCAGCCGTTTCCTCTGCCGCTGGCGAGAAAGCGTCGTCATCCTCCAGCGCCGGAAGCGCCTCGGCATATTCGCTGTCCACCTCTGCTATGGCGGCGTCCAGCTTGGCGATCTGCCGGCGCAACAATTCTTCCGGCGGACGTGGCTTCATATTCTCGAGCTGGCGCACAACAGCACTGCGCGCCTTGTCGTAAACCTTCGCCCGGTTCTCGGGAGTATTGTTCGCCAAGCCATCCACGGCCTTGCGAATGACTGCTACAAAATCCGCCATAAGCACTTTCTCGTCGTGACCGGCGACGTACCGGCCCGATATGGTTTATGAATCTAGATCGCCGAGGACATTAATCCTCAAACGGATCAGTCACAAGTATGGTGTCGTCACGCTCCGGACTTGTCGACAGAAGCGCAACCGGCGCTCCGATCAGTTCCTCCACCTGCCGAACGTATTTGATTGCCTGAGCAGGCAAATCCGCCCATTTTCGGGCACCGACGGTAGATTCTTTCCAGCCTTCCAGCGTGATGTAGATCGGCTCGACACGCGCCTGCGCGCCCTGGCTAGCCGGAAGATGATCGATTTCCTGCCCGTCAAGCTTGTAGCCGACGCAGATTTTCAGCTCATCCAGACCGTCGAGAACATCGAGCTTGGTCAGCGCAATGCCGGTAATGCCGTTGGTGGCGACCGACTGGCGCACCAGCGCGGCATCAAACCAGCCGCAGCGGCGCTTGCGGCCGGTGACGGTGCCGAATTCATGACCCTTTTCGCCCAGGAACTGGCCGATTTCGTCGTTGAGCTCAGTCGGGAACGGGCCTTCGCCAACACGCGTGGTGTAGGCCTTGGTGATGCCGAGAATATAGCCCAGAGAACCCGGACCCATGCCCGAACCGGCAGCGGCCTGGCCGGCAACCGTGTTGGAAGAGGTCACATAGGGATAGGTGCCGTGGTCGATATCGAGCAGCGAACCCTGCGCACCCTCGAACAGGATGCGCGCCCCGGCGCGACGCTTCTTGTCGAGCAGCAGCCACACGGTTTCGCTGAACGGCAGGATGCGCTCGGCAACCGAGGACAGCTCCTCCATGATCGTTTCATGCGAGACTTCGGCCGCGCCGAAGCCGCGACGAAGCGCATTGTGGTGCGTCAGGATGCGATCGACCTTGGCGGAAAGCGCCTCCATGTCGGCGAGATCCATGACGCGGATGGCGCGGCGGCCGACCTTGTCCTCGTAGGCCGGGCCGATGCCGCGGCGGGTGGTACCGATCTTGGTGCCGCTGTTGGAGGCGGCGTCTTCGCGCATGCCGTCCAGTTCACGGTGAAGAGAAAGAATGAGCGTGGCATTGTCCGCGATGCGCAGGTTTTCCGGGGTCACCTTGACGCCCTGCGCTTCCAGACGGCCGATTTCGGCGATCAGCGCATGCGGGTCGACAACGACGCCATTGCCGATGACGGCGAGCTTGCCGGGACGCACAACGCCGGACGGCAGGAGCGAAAGCTTGTAGCTGACACCATCGATGACAAGCGTGTGGCCGGCATTGTGACCGCCCTGGTACCGCACGACGACATCTGCCCGCTCGGACAGCCAGTCGACAATCTTGCCTTTACCTTCGTCGCCCCATTGCGAGCCGACCACCACAACATTCGTCATTTCTTGCTTTCCTGCTCATGGCGCCTGCGCGCCCGATAACCCGATGGGAAACCCAAACCCGCGAATGTATACTGTGTTGTTTTAAGGAAAGCGACCCTGTTTCTTATGGAGAATTTTGCTTTTTCCGTGACAAGCCGCCGATTTCCCGCATTATCTCGCCCGGCGGAGGACGAAGCGCGGGCAAAGGGCCACGCCCGACCTCCTTGTCATTTTCCCGCCCCGTGAAAAAGCGAACCATCAGCGTGCCTTCCAAAGCCTATATCGCCCTCATCATCGCCACGCTCTGCTGGGGCGGCAATACCGTTGCCGGCAAGCTTGCCGTCGGCCACATCAGCCCAATGGCTTTTACCATGCTGCGCTGGGTATTTGCGGTCGCCATCATCTTCGCCATTTCCGTGCCGCAACTCATCCGCGACTGGCCGGTGGTGAAGACCCGGCTGCCCTATTTCTTCGTGCTCGGCACCGTTGGCTATACGGCGTTCAACGTCTTTCTTTACACGGCACTGCAATATACCTCGGCCATCAACGTCGCGGTCATTCAGGCCGGCGTGCCCATGGTCATTTTCGTATTGAACTTCGTGCTCTTCCGCACGCGGGTGCTGATCGGCCAGATCGTCGGCTTCTGTCTCACCATCGCAGGCGTGGCGCTGCTCGCTTCCCACGGTAATCCGCTTTCGCTGCTGTCGCTGGAAGTCAATGTCGGAGATGCGATCATGCTGCTCGCCGTGCTGGTCTACGCAATCTACACCGTCATCCTGCGCTGGAAGCCCATCGTCGACTGGCGAACGCTGATGGCGATCCCGGCCTTTTTCGCTCTCCTCACCTCCATTCCCCTGGTCTTCTGGGAAATGTCTCGCGACACACTGATCTGGCCGGATCAGACCGGCTGGATGCTGGTGACCTATGCCGGCATATTCGCCTCGCTCATCGCCCAGATCCTCTACATCAGGGGCGTGGAGCAAATCGGCGCCAACCGGGCTGGCCTTTTCATCAATCTCGTGCCGGTTTTCGGCACATTGCTGTCCGTGGTTGTGCTCAGCGAGACCCTGCATGGCTACCAGATCGTGGCATTGATGCTGGCGCTCGCCGGTATCGCCGTTGCCGAACGAAAAAAATCGCCGGCTTCCTGAACCAACAGGGATCAGGAAAACCGGCGCAGTCTGGCAGGCATGAATGGGTAAGCATCGGATCGAACGATATTTCCGATGCTGAAATCGAATCCTTAGAGCGCGTTTTCCCGGCTCTCAGGAGAAACGATGGTGTTGCCGAGAACAACGTCGCCTTTATCGGTGGTGACGATAAGCACCTTTTCGAGCGATCCGTCATTGTTCAGTGAAAAGGCGACGCGCAGCGCATTGGACGACCAGCCAGCACCGGCAAGAGCCGTACGCTTGATCGCGGCGCAGTCACCGCAATCGCCCAGGCTTACCGATGGCGTTGCCGGAACATCACCGGCGAAACCGGAGAAATAATCATCGAGCGCACCCATGGTGGCGTTCACATCGCGGTTGACGCGCAGCAGTTCTTCACGGCGCTCAACCGTCAGCGGGGCAGACATACTGCCGACACATTGGCCAGCGGCAAGAACACAGCCATCGAAACCATCCCGAGGGGAAAGACCGATCTGCGTCACCGCAGACTTCTCGACGGCGGCAAATCCACGCGCAAAACCGGCAGCACCCGCCGCGTCGGCATGGTTGGACATGGAAGCAATGGCAATTCCGCAGATGGCGGCAGCAATAATCTTCTTCAGCATTTCATACCCCGTTTGCGATCCGCCGGCTTTTGCCGGTCTCGATGTCGTTCTTTCGGAGCACCTCGTTCAAAGGCCGCTCCCTGTCTGTGATCCCACAATGGCACAGCACTGTTTTCAGCCGCTTTAAGCGGATTGCTACAATTTTATCGGTTTTCATTTTTGGACAGCGAGGCCCACTCGCGGACATGCGCCCATATCGCCGCCACGAAAGTCGCGGCAACGTCGGAGGGATATAAAAGGGCCGCATCGCTGCGGGGATGGATTGGTATTGGAGGGTTGCAGACGATGCGGCCCGGCTCCGATATTTTAACCTGTAACGCACCCGCCAAACCGGTTCCTGTTTGGAAGGAGGTCACATGCCGGCCGCCTCAACCGTGACATCGGGAAGCTCCCCAGTCTTGGCCGCCTGCCCCGCCCATCTCGCGCCGCGCGCACGTTTGACGACCGGTATGGAGACAAGCCTACCGCACCGGATGACACCGGGGATGTGCGGGGAAGAAAAAAGTCGAAAAATGGCAGGAAGCGACGATGCGCGTCCGGTTTCGCCCCATCCCGGCCACAGGAATTTTCAGGGTATTAACGGCCGCCCGATGTCAGGGATTTGAATTAACCTTGTCTTAAAACCCGACGTTAATGGTTAGCAATTTAAGAATAACGGAACGAAAGGGTTCCGTTATGCGTGGCGTATTTGCCGTTGTTTTCCTGATGCTGCTCGTCCTGGCCGGTTGCGCCACCGCACCGTCGCAGGTCACCAATGCCTGTGCGATTTTCGAGCAGCGCAACGGCATCTTCAACAACTGGCGGCGAGACGCGAAAGCGGCCGAGCGGGAATTCGGCGTGCCCGTGCCGGTCATGATGGCGACGATCTACACTGAATCCGCCTTCCGCCCCTATGCGCGGCCGCCCCGGACCAAGCTTCTCGGTTTCATTCCCTGGAAACGCCAGTCCACCGCTTACGGATATGCGCAGGCGCTTGACGGCACATGGAGCGTTTATCAGCGCGAAACAGGCCGCTGGTCGGCAAGCCGCACCGATTTCACCGATGCGATCCATTTCGTCGGCTGGTACCACGCCAAGAGCCGGCGCGAAAACGGCATTGCGCTGAACGACCCCTATAATCTCTATCTCGCTTATTATTCCGGTCATGCCGGTTACGCGAAGGGTAGCTGGCGCAACAATGCCGCCATCCAGCGAGCCGCCCGCCGCTCGGCCAACATGGCGCTGCGTTATGAGGCGCAGTTGCAGCAATGCGGATATCGCTGAGGCGGCGGCCCAGCACGATCAAGTCCCCGATCGAGAAAGAAACCTTTCACGGCGCAGACGCGCCGTGGCTGGAGGCCGGATCAGGTCCGGCATGACGGAGGTGGTCACCTACTCCCCATAGCCCGCCAGAAAACCCCTGACCGCATCAATTTCTCCGGAGCGGATTTCATGCCCGCCCGGGTGCCACACGGTTTCCACCGTCCCGCCTTGCGCCTTCAGGCTCTCTTCCAGCGCCCGGGTCAGCGGCACCGGGCAGATCGGATCGCGTTCGCCCGCGGTGATCAGCACGCGGCGGGTGGACTTGGCCGGGAGGATCTTCGGCTCGAACGGGATGAGCGGATGCATCAGCACCGCCGCATCGAAAAGCTCCGGCTGTTCGATCAGCACATTGGCGAGAATATTTGCGCCGTTGGAAAAACCGAGGCCGATCACCGGTCCGGCCTGATAATGGTCGCGGTTCGCCTTGACGAAATCGGCGAGCTTTTCGGTCGCACGCTCAAGATCGGCCATGTCATAAACGCCTTCGCCCGTGCGCCGGAAGAACCGCGCTGCGCCATGCTCGGAGACATCGCCGACGGGTGAGAGAATGGTTGCCCGCGGTAGGAGGCCCGAGCCGAAATCGAAGAACTGGTTCTCATCGCCGCCGGTGCCGTGCAGCAGGACGAAGAGCGGCGCACCGGGCGCGCCGGCACGGGATTTGTGGAAATAGCTGTCCTTGGACATTGGAGAATCCTTTCTCGAAGAAGGAAGTTCAGAGATGCCGCGCGGCTTTTTCAGCCGAGGGAAATCACATGTGGAGCGAGAGATTTCAGCTTGTCGCCTTCTCCCCGAGGGGGAGAAGGTCGCGGCAGCGGGATGAGGGGGCAAGGGTAGCGAGATACGGCAACGTCGCCCCCTCATCGGACCATTCGGGCCACCTTCTCCCCGGACGGGGAGAAGAACACCGAGGCAATGTCGTGCCAGAGGCTATCGAGGGATTAAACCGCCTTCTCGTCACCCAGCGGTTCCAGCTGCTTTTCCAGCGCGGCACGCAGATGCGCATGCTGGGTAGGCAGCTTCAGCGCCTCGCCGAGATGGGCGGTATCCTCGTCGCGGTCGAAACCGGGTTCGTTGGTGGCCACCTCGAACAACACGCCGCCTGGTGTGCGGAAGTAGATCGCCCAGAAATAGTCGCGGTCTATGACGGGGGTTACCTGGTAACCCGTATCCATCAGCGCCTTGCGCACCTCCAGCTGCTTTTCGCGGTTTTCGACCGCAAAAGCGATGTGGTGCACGGAACCGGCACCGAGCCTTGCACCCGATATGTTCGGCATTGTTTCTATATCGATGACATCGGCGCCGTTACCGCCGGGCATACCGAGACGCAGCACGCCGTCCTGACGATCCACTTCCTCGTAACCCATGAATTTCAACAATTCGGCGGTCGCGCCCTCGTCGCGAAGCCGCAGCGAAGCACCCTGAAAACCGTGGATCGCCTGATCTTCGCCGACACCGTTGCCGGTCCATTGGGCGCGGGCATCATCCCTGACCTCCACCAGTGCGAAACCGTCGCCGTCTGGCCCGGCGAAATGCAGGCGCTTGTTGCCGAAAGCTTCGTCCGATTTCAGACCATCGACGCCGGCCTTTGAAAGACGCTCCTGCCAGTAGCCGAGCGACCCTTCCGGAACGGAAAACAGCGTCGTCCCCACTTCGCCCGTGCCGGGACGGCCGCGGGCAATATGCGGGAACGGGAAATAGGTCATGACGGAGCCGGGCGTGCCGACTTCATCGCCATAATAGAGATGATAGACATCGGGCGCGTCAAAATTCACCGTCTTCTTCACCCGGCGCAGGCCGAGCGTATCGGTGAAAAAACCGTTGTTCTGGCGCGCGCTTGCCGCCATTGACGTGACGTGGTGCAGACCCTTAATCTGGTTGAGCATGATGAAACCCCTTTTCGCCGGCAGGCCTCGCAATCGGGCCAGCCCTGTTCATGGCGTTAAGATGGGGTAAGAGCCACCTCCGGCATAGAGTGGACTGCAGGAACGGATTGTTTCCGATCGGTGAACAATAAAATGGACTGTTCAACCGGTGAGGTGGGCCATCGAAATCTCAGTGGTCGTCGGCAGCGCCCATGGTCCAGTAACCCACGGCCCGCAGGGACGCCTTCGGGAAACCGATTTCGTCGGTCAGGAAAGATTTTACCGCTCTCGCCTCGGATTTTTCGCAGGCGGCAAAGACATGCAGGCCATCGTGCTCCGCACTCCATGCATGCTGGCGCAGCGCCTTTTCGATGAGCCCGGAGGTGCCGGCAGGCTTGCCGCGACGATAGAGCCATGTCCATTCAACATCTGCCGCGCAGACCACCTCCTGCCGCTCGGCCTCATTGTCTATTTCCGCGTAGACGCTAAGCTTTTTGCCGGCAGGCATTTCGGCTGCCATGCGCAGCATCACCGGCAGCGCGGTTTCATCCCCGGCAAAAACGTAACGCTCGGCTGGCGGGCAGACGCCGCTCGGGCCGACGATGCCGACGATATCGCCGGGTTTTGCCGTCGCGCCGAAGGTTGCGCCGGGCATGTCTTCGCCCTCATGCATCACGAAATCGATATTGACTTCGCCGCGGGCGATATCGCCGGACCGGATGGTATAGACACGCCGTGTGAGAAGATCATCGCCCTGTGGCCAGATGATCGCGCCGGTGGGGGCAAGATAGGGCCAGACCGGTGCACGCGCCTGATCCGGCACCAGCAGCAGGCGCACATGCATGCCGCCGGTCAGCAACCTTTCGATACCAGTTTCGACCGACACGACCAGCCGGCGCATATGCGGCGTGAGATTATAGGCACGCGCGACCTTGCCGACGAAAAGATTGGGCAGTTCGCACTGTTCGGCGCCATGGCCGCTCCAGCGGAAATCCAGCCCCGTTTCGCCGGAAAACTCCGCAATATGCTCGGCCACCATGGCCTTGACCGACGTCAGGATATGTTCGGAAACGCAGTTTACCCGCGCGGCAAAACGGCCCCCCTCAGCGCTGAAACTGCCATGGCCGTATTCCGTCCTGAAACGTACCGTCGCGCCGTCGCGTTCCATTTCCATATGCTCGGAAAAATGGCTCTCGAAGGCATCGACGATCGACAATGGATCGGGCAGCGAGACGGAGGTTTCGGCAGACAGCAGCGACACGGGCATAATCCTTCACTTTGTAGTCTAGTATTCTTTAGACCGGAGGCTGCCGCGCGTAAAGACATTTCGGTTCTGAATCCCGTCATGCCGGACCTGATCCGGCATCCAGCCAGCCCAAGTCTTTGGGCTGAAGGACTCTTCTTGCCGCGCAGACGCGCGCCGGCTGGATTCCGGCTCAAGGCCGGAATGACGGA
Organism: Agrobacterium sp. DKPNP3; assembly: GCF_052686535.1. NCBI lineage: Bacteria > Pseudomonadati > Pseudomonadota > Alphaproteobacteria > Hyphomicrobiales > Rhizobiaceae > Agrobacterium > Agrobacterium sp. DKPNP3. The sequence goes on from NZ_JBQYSN010000125.1 coordinate 9,460, forward strand.
AATATATGCAGGGATGGCTTACACGGTTTCCGGCAATTGCCAGTTAACCGGATCCCGCCCGTGGGAGATCAGAAAGGCATTTGCCTTCGAAAAATGGCCGTTGCCGAAAAAGCCGTTATGGGCCGAAAGCGGCGAAGGGTGCGGGGAGCGCAGCACGAGATGTTTGCGCTGGTTCACGAAGGCGGCCTTCTTCTGGGCATAGGAGCCCCACAGCAGGAAGACCACATGCTCGCACTCGTCGTTGACGGCGCGGATGACGGCGTCGGTGAATTTTTCCCAGCCCTGCCCCTGATGCGAGGCGGCGCGGGCCTCCTCCACCGTCAGCACGCTGTTGAGCAAAAGCACGCCCTGTTTCGCCCAGCTTTCCAGAAAGCCGTGGCCGACCGGGCGAATGCCGAGATCGCTCTGCAGCTCCTTGTAGATATTGACGAGCGAGGGCGGAATGCGCACGCCGGGCTGGACGGAAAAGCACAGTCCGTGCGCCTGACCGGCACCATGATAGGGATCCTGCCCCAGAATGACGACCTTGACCTCATCGAGCGGCGTCAGATCGAGAGCGCGGAAATAATCCGCGCCCTTCGGAAAGATGCGCTTGCCGGCTGTCTTTTCGGCAAGCAGGAACTCTTTCAGCTTCAGCATGTAGGGGCTGGCGAATTCGCCGGAAAGAACGCGCTTCCAGCTGTCTTCGAGTTTCACGCCTGCCTCTCCCATGCCCGCCTCCATCAGAGCTTATTTGAACCGGTTGCCGCGCTGCAGCACTTCGATCTTGTAACCATCGGGATCGCAGATGAAAAAGTATTTTGCAAAAGGCTGACCCTTATAATCCGCTTCGATGATCTTGCCCGGAGAAAGACCCATGTCGATGAAACGCTGGTGTTCGGCCTCCACATCGGCAACGCTGACGGCAAGGTGTCCATAACCGTCGCCCAGCGCATAGGGCACCTCGCGGCCGCGATTGAGAGTCAGCTCCAGCTCGAAATCGCTCTCGGTATTGCTGAGATAGATGAGCGTGAAATTCTCGAACTCGGCGCGTTCTGCAATCTCGAGTCCGAAAGCCTGTCTGTAAAATTCCACCGAACGCTTCTCGTCCAGCACCCGGACCATCGAGTGGATCAGCTTGGCCATGGTGTTATCCTTCTTCTTCCTGTTGACGGCCCGGTTATGCTCCGGGCATCGCGGCCCATGGGAATAAGGACTGAGCGCGGCGCTTTCAACCCTAAAGGCGCCCGCCGACAAGGTGGAAAGACCCGTTCACGGTAAATGTGATGGCGAAAGGCCCGGTTTCTCCGCTGTGGCCAAAGATGTGGCGTGGGCTTGATATCGATTCGGCGTCATCACCCTATCCTGACTGGCGAACTCATGATACCGGCTTGGACATGCGCCTTTTATACCTCTGTCTTGGCTGGCTTATGGTCGCGACCGGCATTGTCGGCGCGTTTCTTCCCGTGTTGCCAACCACACCGTTCCTGCTTCTGGCGCTCTGGTGTTTTTCCCGTTCCTCGCCGAGGCTTGAGGCCTGGCTGCTGTCCCACCCCAGATTCGGCCCTTCGCTGCGACGCTGGCGCGAACGCGGTGCAATTGCTCGCCACGCCAAGATCGCCGCGCTTTCAGCCATGACGGTGAGTTACGCCGCCTTCTGGTTTCTGAGCGAGCCGCCGCCGCTGCGGGCGACAATCGTCGCCGCCGTCATGCTCGGCTCCGCGCTTTTCATCGCCACGCGGCCGGAAAGCTGAAGACAGGCTC
>NZ_JBQYSN010000126.1:0-11107 GCF_052686535.1 Agrobacterium sp. DKPNP3
GATCATCGCCGATGACGAGGCGCTGATCCGCGCCGCCATCGCCAAGGCCGTCGCCGCCAAGGTCGACGTGCTGGTGACGCTGGGCGGCGCTTCCGTTGGCGATCATGATCTGGTGCAGGCGGCGCTGAAGGCGCAGGGCATGCAGCTCGACTTCTGGCGCGTTGCCATGCGGCCCGGAAAACCGCTGATGGTCGGCTCAATCGGTGCCATGCAGGTGTTGGGCCTGCCCGGAAATCCCGTCGCCAGCCTTGTCTGCGGTCTGCTGTTCCTCGAACCGCTCGTCCGCAGCATCGCCCGCCGCGCGCCCCTGCAACGCCTTGCGACAGCGCGCACTGCCACGGCGCTGAAGGTCAATGACCACCGCCAGGACTATTTGCGCGCGCGTGTCACCGCTGGGCAAGATGGGACGCCGGTTGCGGAGCCCTTCACGAAACAGGATTCATCGATGATGAAGATACTGGCGCATTCCGATGCGCTGATCATCCGCCCGCCCAATGCGCCGGCGCTTGCTGAAGGCGCGGAATGCACGATCCTGAGGCTGAAAGTCTGATATTCCGCCGGTACCCATGATGGGAAGCCCGATATTTGCAGCATCGGCGCGAAAAACTTCACCGCCGGCGTTGGGCCGCAAATAAAACCGTAGCATTGCTGGATCAATATCCCGTCCCGGAGGGCGGAGCGATGGAGCGCGCAACAGCAAGACGCCTATCTACTGCTCGAATGTCTCCCTGTTGCTGTTTCAAAATAAATCACATGATTCCCCTTATTGGGATTGACAGAATAAATGCGATGCTGGCAACAAGGCACGCAGTAGAGAAAAACGCTTTCCGACCCCATCAGAATTGAAATTACTTATATTTTTCAATTAAATAAGATAAAAAATGGGGAAAATCGATTTTCCTGAGACAAAAATTCATTTTCCATAGATTAAGCTTTCCAAAACGGGCTTCATCATAATAATCATAGTTGATAATTTGGCTCATTGGAGTTTCTTGATGAACACGGCATCCACCCCCAAAACATCGGGGCCCGACATTGCCGGGCAGATTGCCTTTGCGATGCGCAGCATGGGTGTTTCGCCGATCCCGCGCAACTACAGCCTCTTTTATGAAGCCTATATCGGCTCGAACCCCGCCCTCACCAAAGATCTGGCCGCGCTTGGAAACAAGATCGCGCAGGAGGATCTGGACGAGCTCTATTCCCGTTATGGCGAGGGTGGTTCCAACCACGCTGTCGACGATGCCCATGAGAAGCTGCGGCGCGAACTGGAGGCTCTGCTCGGCACGCTGAGGCGCGAACAGTCCTCCATGGCGAACTACAACAGGATACTCGGCGAAACCCGCCAGCGCATCGATGACAAGAATGCCGCCAGCAGCAACATCCTGAGAAACGCCATCGCCTTGCTCTCAGAAGCGACCGGCACGAAAATCATCGATGGCGAAAAGACGTTCAACGACGTCAACCGCCACGCCGAGGAGATGCATCAGGTCCGTCTTGAGCTCGACGAATACAAGCGCATCGCCAATACCGACTCGCTGACGCGGCTTTCCAACCGACGCGCCTTCGACGACAAGCTGGCCTCGATCTACGACAGCTCCATCGGCCTGCAATATACGACGCTTGTGCTTCTCGACATCGATCACTTCAAGCGCATCAACGACACGTTCGGCCACCCGGTCGGCGACAAGATCCTCGCCACCGTCGCCTCCGTCATCCGTGCCAATGTGCGCAAGGATGGCTTTGTCGCCAGAAGCGGCGGCGAGGAATTCGCCATCATCATGGACGGCAACACGCCGGAAGAAGTGATGGTCATGTGCGAACGCATTCGCCTCTCACTGGAAAGCACGCCCTTCCGCAATTCGCGATCGGGTGCCGATTACGGCACCGTCACGATCTCCATCGGCTTCGCCTCCGCCGCCCAGGCCACCAACCCGGGCGAGCTGTACGGCCACGCCGATACGGCCCTCTACCACGCCAAGGAAACCGGCCGAAACCGCTCCGTCTTTTACGAAGACGGCATGCAGAAGAATTACACCGGCAAAAACTGGCTGATTTATCGGACGTGAGGATGGTGGTGTGTGCACCACTATCTCCTCCGTCATGCCGGACTTGATCCGGCATCCAGTCACGGCGCGTCTGCGCCGTGAAAAAAGCCTCTTGCGATCAAGGACTTGATCGCGCTGGACCCCGGATCCAGTCCGGGGTGACGGAGTGAGGCGCTCCGTTTTCGCCAATGGCGTAAGCCATGCGAGGATTACCTCAGCGGCCCGATGGTCGGTTGTTACTGCGCCTCACCACATCGTTGCCGCTGCGCGCGCCGCCCATTCGCGGTCATAGGTCTCCTGGTCGAACTCAGCCTTTGCCGCCTTGAGCATGAGACCGGGCGTTGGCAGCGATGCCGGATTAACGAAGTGATCGGGGTTCCACAGCTCGGAGCGCATCAATGCCCGGGCGCACTGGAAATAGACCTCATCGATCGTCACCACGATAACGGTTCGCGGATGTTTGCCGTCCATCTCGAAGCTTTGCAGCAGCGCGGGATCGACGCTGACCACCGCGCGCCCATTGATGCGCATGGTGGTGTTCGAGCCGGGAACAAGAAACATCAGCGCCACCCGCGGGTCGCGCACGATGTTCAGAAGCGAATCGACGCGGTTGTTGCCGCGCCAGTCCGGTAACAGAATTGTCCTGTCATCGGCCACCCGCACCACCCCGCCCTTGTCGCCGCGCGGGGAACAATCCATGCCCTCAGGTGCCACCGTCGCCAGCGCCAGAAACGGTGACGCTTCGATCATCTGCCGGTACTCGGCTGTCAGGGCACGGGTCACCTTGGCGATCGATGCCTCGCTCGTGCCATCATAGATCGCCTTCAGTTCCTCAACCGTGCGAATGATCGTCATGTCCGCTCCAATCCCTCGAAATCATGCTCCGCCACGGAAAGGCGCAGCTCTTACTCTTCGTCGGCTTCCGCCTTTTCCCGCTCGGCCCGCTCACGCGCGGTGCGCGCCGCCACGAGGTCGGCAGGCTGGGCATTGCCGCGGATAAGCGAGCGCCCTGCATAGATGCCGCCGACGACTTCCATGGCGAAACGCTCCTCGTCGCGGTCGCGGAACTCTTCCACCAGCCGCGCTGCATCTTCCCGCTCCTCGCCCATGGCGCCAAGCACTTCCTCGCTAAAGTTCAGCGCCGATTCCAGCGTCTCGCGAATCTGGTAATCGACCCCTGCCTTGAGCAGATCGATGGCATGACCGCGGTCATAGGCCCGGGCAAGCACGGGTACCAGAGGGAATTCGTGCTTGACGATCTCCGCGATCCGAACAGCCGCTTCCTTGTCATCAACGCAGATGAGCACCGCACGCGCGGTGCTGGCGCCAGCCGCATGCAGGATTTCCGCCCGCGAGCCGTCGCCGTAATAGACCTTGAAGCCAAATTCGGCCGCATCGCGCACGAAATCGGCATCCTTGTCGATCAAGGACAGGGTGTAGCCACGCGCCAGAAGCGGCTGGCTGACGATCTGGCCGAAACGCCCGAAACCAATCAGCAAAATGCTGCCTTCGACATTTTCAGGCACGTCGAGATCGTCGGTATTGGGCACCGCCGCCGGCACAAGTCGGTCGTGCAGAATAACAATCAGCGGCGTCAGCACCATGGAGATGATAATGGTCGCTGTCAGGATGGCATTGGCCTCCCGGTCGAGAATGCCGGCGCTGACGGCGGCTGAATAAAGCACGAAGGCGAATTCGCCGCCCTGCGCCATCAGCACCGCCCGTTCCAGGCTTTCGCGCCGTGTGGTGCCGAGCGCCCGCGCCACTCCGTAAATCAGGAAAGCCTTGAGCAGCATGTAGGCGACAACGCTGACCAGCACGAGCTGCCAGTTGGACGCGATGACGCCGAGATCGATCGCCATGCCCACACCGAGGAAAAACAGGCCGAGCAAGATGCCGCGAAACGGCTCGATATCCGCCTCCAACTGATGACGAAACGAGGATTCCGACAAAAGCACGCCGGCCAGAAAAGCGCCCATGGCCATGGAAAGACCGCTGACCTGCATCAGAAGCGCCGATCCCAGCACCACCAGCAGTGCCGCAGCGGTCATCACCTCCCGCGCGCCGGAAGCGGCGAGAAGGCGGAAAAACGGGTTCAGCAGATAACGTCCGGCGAGGATGAGCGCACCCACGGCGGCAAGCGCGATGCCGATCGATGCCCAGCGTTCCGAAGCGGTGACGTGTTCCCCGCCCGAACCGAGGAATGCGACAAGCGCCAGCAGCGGCACGATGGCCAGATCCTCAAACAGCAGGATCGCAATGATACGCTGGCCTTTCAGGCTCGACATGCTGTTTCGTTCCTGCAGCATCTGCATCACGATCGCCGTTGATGTCAGCACGAAGCCGGTCCCAGCGACAAAGGACATGATGACGGGAAAGCCAAGGCTCACACCCACCAGCGTCAGCCCGCCCATGCACACCAGCACCTGCAATGCGCCGAGCCCGAAAATATCCTGTCGCATCGACCACAGCCGCGAAGGCTGCATCTCAAGGCCGATGATGAAGAGGAACATAACCACGCCGAGTTCGGCAATGTGCAGGATGGCCTGCGAATCGGAAAAGAAACCGAGACCGTAAGGCCCGATCACCAGGCCGGCCGCGAGGTAGCCCAGCACCGAGCCGAGGCCGATACGCTTGAAGATCGGCGCGGCCACAACGCCCGCCGCCAAAAGCACGACCACCTGGGCCAGATCATTTCCATTCGCTTCTACAGCCACACGCCACCCCGTTGTATTTGATCAAGACAAGGGTGCTCCCTCGCCCGGGCGATGGCAAAGTACAAACCTTCCTCCGTCATGCCGGACTAGATCCGGCATCCAGCCACGACGCGTCTGCGTCGTGAGAAACATGTCTTCTGCGATCAAGGACTTGATCGCGCTGGACCCCGGATCACTCCGGGGTGACGAAGTGCGGATGGCACTATTTTGGCAAACGCCCCGTTTGCAACATCTTTGTCATCGCCTCACGAGGGCATTTCCCCCCAATGTTTTCTCTACCGGTATCGCGGCTCCCTGCTCAAGCCCTTTTCGGCAAGCTCCCGCTCATATTCAGCAAACAGCGTCTGCCCGCTTTCACCCAGTTCCCTGAGATACTTCCATGTATAGATGCCGCTGTCATGGCCGTCATCGAAGGCGATCCGAACCGCGTAATTGCCGGTCGCGACGAGGTTGCGGATGGTGACGTCACGTTTGCCGGGCACCGTGACTTTCTGCCCCGGCCCATGGCCCTGGACTTCCGCCGAGGGGGAGAGCACGCGCAGCATCTCGGCAGAGAGCCGGTAAACGCTCCCATCATCGAAAGAAACGGTCAAATCCCGCCGGTCTTTCGACACAAGCAGCTCGGTCGGCCAGACATCACTCATTTTTCACTTCCGCACGCTCTTTATATGCGCCAGAATTACGGACTTGCCTGACAATAGGCAAGTCACTACATCATTTGGAGAGCAGAGTTCGGGCCTGCGCCCGACACAACGCGCAGTGAGGACGGAGACGTGAATAGTTTCCCCGGTTCGCTTGGAAAAGCGGAAACCCTGACGGAAAAAGCCACCCCCATGGTGGACCCTTTCGGCCGCTCCATCACCTATCTGCGCGTCTCGGTGACGGACCGCTGCGATTTCCGCTGTACCTATTGCATGTCGGAGCACATGACCTTTCTGCCCAAGAAGGATCTTCTGACGCTCGAAGAACTCGACCGGCTCTGTTCCGTCTTCATCGCGCGCGGCGTGCGCAAGCTGCGGCTGACCGGCGGCGAACCGCTGGTCCGCAAGAACATCATGTCGCTCGTCAGAAACCTCGGCCGCCACATCGAGGCCGGCAGGCTGGAAGAACTGACGCTGACGACGAACGGTTCGCAACTTGCAAAATTCGCCGACGAACTCGCCGATTGCGGCGTGCGCCGCATCAACGTGTCGCTCGATACGCTCGACCGCGAGAAGTTTCGCCACATTACCCGCTGGGGCGATATTGATCGCGTCATGGAAGGGCTCGATGCCGCGCAGGCGGCGGGCATCAAGATCAAGCTCAACGCGGTTGCGCTGAAGGATTTCAACGATGTGGAGATGCCGGAGCTGATGCGCTTCGCCCATGGCCGCGGCATGGACCTGACCGTCATCGAAACCATGCCGATGGGCGAAATCGAGGAAGATCGGACCGATCGTTATCTGCCGCTCTCGCAACTGCGTGCCGATCTCGAAAAGAACTTCACGCTCATCGACAATGATTACCAGACCGGTGGTCCTGCCCGTTATGTCACGGTGAAGGAAACCGGCGGCAGGCTTGGCTTCATCACGCCGATGACGCATAATTTCTGCGAAAGCTGCAACCGCGTCCGCCTCACCTGTACCGGCACGCTTTATATGTGCCTCGGTCAGGATGACGCCGCCGATCTGCGCACCGCGCTGCGCGCCTCCGACAGCGACGCCTATCTCTCCAGCGCCATCGATGAAGCCCTGCTGCGCAAGCCGAAGGGGCATGATTTCATCATCGACCGCACCCACAACCGCCCCGCCGTCGCCCGCCATATGAGCGTTACGGGCGGCTGAGCATTCACGCGACGTCTTTCTCGTCTACCCACCCATATAAACGGTTGAATTGCCAGCCATGCCGTGCCACGTCTCTATGCATGGAGGAATGCGTGGTCGTGCCGCGGGGGCGGCCCACATCGCCCGGCAGGGGCGGCGGGATACCGCGCATGGTCTGGGATCGTTGGGAATGGCATTGACGGATAATTCGCGCGGCGCACTTTTGATGGCGCTCGCAATGGCAAGCTTCACGGCCAACGATGCGCTGACGAAGTCCGTCACCCCCTACATCAACACCGGCCAGATCATGTTCGTTCGGGGCATCATCACCGTGGTGCTGATCTACATCGCCGCCCGCCACTTCGGCGCGTTGCGGCCGCTGAAAACCCTGCTGCGGCCCATCATCATCCTGCGCTGTCTCTGCGAGGTGACAGCCGCCGTGCTTTATCTGACGGCGCTGGGCCTCATCGAATTTTCCAACGCCTCGGCCATCCTGCAGTCCCTTCCGCTGATCGTGACGCTCGGGGCGGCGCTCTTCCTGCGCGAACCCGTCGGCTGGCGGCGCTGGGTGGCCATCATCACCGGCTTTATCGGTGTCCTCGTCATCATCAGGCCGGGCCCGGAAGGGTTTACGTCAGGCGCCCTGCTGGTCGTCGCCTCGCTTGCGGTCACTGCCGCACGTGATCTGCTGACACGGAAAATGTACGCCGACGTACCCTCCCTCGCCATCACCGTCATCACCGCCTTCGTCAACATGGCCGTGGGCGGGCTACTGATCGTGCCTTTCGGCGGATGGCAGCCAATGAACGTCGCGATCGTCTCGCATCTCGCGGCTTCGGCCATTCTCGTGCTGGTTGGTTACCAGGCCATCATCCTGGCGATGCGGACAGGCGAAATCTCCTTTGTCGCACCCTTTCGCTATACCAGCCTGCTCTGGGGTTTCATGATCGGGGTGTTCTTCTTCAATGAAAAGATCGACAGCTACACCGTCGTCGGCGCCATGATCGTCATCGGTTCGGGCCTTTATACTTTCTATCGCGAAAGCCTGCGCAAGCGCTCGCAGATGGCAAAGCGTTCGGCTGCGACGCCAACGGCGGCGACCACCGTGCGGCCCGCTTCCGTTGCAAAAGCGGCGGTAACGGAAGAGGCGGGAGAATAAAATGAGAACCAGCCGTTTCCTCGACCGGACCACTCCGCCCCATATCATCACGCTTGTTGTCATCGCCGGCGTCGCGGCGCTGTGCATGAACCTGTTCCTGCCGTCGCTTTCGGCCATGGCGGTTCATTTTCAGATCGATTACGCCGTGATGCAGTTTGCCGTGTCGGGTTATCTTGCCGCCACCGCCCTGCTGCAACTGGTGATCGGCCCCCTCTCCGATCTCTTCGGCCGCCGCCCGGTGATGCTGGCCAGCATCGCCACAATGATCGCCGCGACACTGGTTTGCATGCTGGCTCCCAACATTACCGTTTTCATGATCGGCCGCGTGGCGCAGGCCGCCGTCGTCTCCGGTTTCGTGCTCGCCCGCGCCATCGTGCGGGACATGGTGCCGATGGAGCAGGCGGCATCGATGATCGGCTACGTGACCATGGGCATGTCCGTTGTGCCGATGGTTGGCCCGACGGTCGGCGGGCTGCTGAACGACTTTTCCGGCTGGCAGTCCAGCTTTGCGCTGCTGGCGATTCTTGGCGCAGGCATTCTCGTGCTCGCCTGGTTCGATCTCGGTGAAACCAATCACAGCAGGTCGGCAAGCTTCTCGCAGCAGTTCCATGCCTGGCCGGAGCTTCTGCGCTCGCCCCTCTTCTGGGGTTATGCGCTGACCTCGACCTTCTCGTCAGGCATGTTCTTCTCCTTCCTCGGTGGCGCGCCCTTTGTCGGCAGCGTGCTTTACGGGCTGACGCCGGCCATGCTTGGCCTGCAGTTCTTTTTCATGGCCAGCGGTTATATGCTCGGCAACTTCGTCTCCGGTCGTTATGCCAGTGAAATCGGCATCAACAGAATGATGCTCTCGGGCAATGTCATCGGGATTGTCGGTATCGCCGCTGCGATCCTCTTCGTGATCGGAGGAGCGGACAGCCCTTACGCGTTTTTCGTGCCGCTCGCTTTGATCGGCGTGGGAAACGGCGTGACGCTGCCAAGTGCGAATGCCGGCATGGTCAGCGTGCAGCCGCATCTGGCGGGCTCTGCCTCCGGCCTTGGCGGCGCGATGACGATCGGCGGCGGCGCGGCCCTTTCCGTGCTTGCCTCTTCCGTGCTCACGAAAGAAGAAGGAACGTGGCCGCTCCTCATGGTGATGCTGTTAACCGGCCTTGTCGCCCTTTTCACCACCTACATCGTCAGACGGCAGGAACAGCGGCAATGATCGTCCCTCCCCGAACAATTCCCGGTCTCGTGCTGGCGGGCGGCCTTTCGCGCCGCATGGGCAGCAACAAGGCGCTGGCAACGCTGGGCGACGCGCCGTTGCTTTCCCATGTCATCCGTCGCCTGACGCCGCAGGTGAGCGATGTCACCATCAATGCCGCCGTGACGGATAAGGGCGATTGGGCGGAAAGTTTCGGCCTGCCGCTTCTGCCCGATACGCTGAACGGCCACGCTGGCCCCCTTGCGGGGGTTCTTTCCGGCATGCGGCATTTCCGCGATCGCGACACCTTCGGCAGCCATTTCATGACTGCACCCGCCGACAGCCCGTTTTTCCCGGACGATCTGGTCGCACGACTGGGCGAGTACCTGTCGGATGACGTCATTGTCATCGCCTCGTCCGGTGGCCAGCTCCACCCGGTCTTTGCGCTCTGGCCGGTGGCCCTGGGCGACGATCTGGAGGGCTGGTTGAAAAACGATGCAAACCGCCGCATCCGCGCGTTTCTCGCCCGCCATGTCACCATCGGCGTAGCTTTCCCGCCGCTTGAAACGGCCACGGGCAGCCTCGATCCGTTCTTCAACATCAATACCCCGGATGAACTGGCTCTGGCGCGTCGTCACCTGGAGAGTATGGAAACATGAGCGAGCAAAAGGTCTTCGGCATTGCCGGCTGGAAAAATTCGGGCAAGACCGGCCTTGCAGTGCGGATCGTCACGGAACTGACCGCGCGCGGCTACCGCGTCTCGACCATCAAGCACGCCCACCACGATTTCGACATCGATAAGGTCGGCGCCGACAGCTGGCGTCACCGTCAGGCGGGCGCGCACGAGGTCACCATCGTCTCCGGCACCCGCTTCGCCATCATGCATGAATTGCGCGGCGACCCCGAGCCTTCCTTCGAAGACATCCTCTCCCGCCTCGCGCCATGCGATCTCGTGCTGATCGAGGGTTATAAATACGAACCGGTGCCGAAGATCGAGGCGCGCCGGCTGGAAGCGGCCAAGACCGAACCGCTTGCGCCGCTCGATCCGCATATCGTCGCCATTGCCGCCGACCATGCGGTGACGGACACGGCGCTGCCGGTTTTCGATCTCGACGATACCGGCGCCATTGCCAATTTCATCGAGAAGACGGTGGGGCTGGTCAGAGGCTAGACACGTAGCGGCTCGACGTGACTTGGGCTGCATCCCCACATCCGTCATACCGGCCTTGAGCCGGTATCCAGCCAGCCCAAGTCCTTGGGCTGAGGAGACTCATTCCGCCGCGCAGACGCGCGTCGACTGGATGCCGGATCGGGTCCGGCATGACGGAGGAGAAAACCGCGAGAAACCAATACTCACTAAGCCCGAGGCACCCATTCCAGCACCTTTTCCGCACCCATCACCCCGAAATGAAAAAGCCGGGCTCATCACCCGGCTTCATCATTCCTTGAGACGCAATACCTATTCAAGGAAAGTGGATGGGTTCACCGGCGTCGCATCCTTGCGAACTTCGAAGTGAACCTGCGGACGCTTGGCGCTGCCGGTCATGCCCGACGTGGCGATGGTCTGGCCGCGCTGAACCTTCTGGCCGCGCTGGACGTCGAGATTGGCGGCGTTGCCGTAAACCGTGACCTTGCCGTCGTCATGACGGACGAGAACCGTGTTGCCGAGCTGCTTCAGGCCGTTGCCGGCATAGATGACGACACCGTTTTCGGCGGCCTTGATCGGCGTGCCCTCGGGAACCGAGATATTGATGCCATCGTTGCGGCTGCCTTCGACATTGTCGCCGAAATTATTGATGACCGCGCCGCGAACAGGCCAGCGATACTTGCCGATGCCGGTGGATTCCGGTGCGACAGATGCCATGTCGGCCTTCTTCTCGATATCGCTGACACTTGCGGTCGCCGGTGTGGCGGGCGCGGAGGCAGCGGGAGCCGCAGCCGGGGCCTTATAGGGCTCTGGCTTCACCGATGCGGTTTCGACAGCCTTGACTGCCGCCGCTTCCTTGGCGGGAACGGAAGCGGTCTTGATCGCATCGGTCGATGCGCCCGGCATGTTGAGCGTCTGGCCGACGCGGATGCTTTCGGTGGAGATGCCGTTGGCGGCCTTGAGAGCGGCAACCGAGACGCCGTTGGCGCGGGCGATCTTGGCGAGGCTGTCGCCCGGCTGAACCTTGTAGCCACCGGTCGGCGGCAGGGGCTTGCCG
>NZ_JBQYSN010000127.1:0-11070 GCF_052686535.1 Agrobacterium sp. DKPNP3
TAGGGATAATCCTGCGCGGCAGCGGTGCCGTAGGACGCAAAAACACTGCCAGTCGCGATAAGCGCGGCAATGGTAGAAAGAATGATCTTTTTCATCTGGGCTACTCCATAAGTCTGCTTGCGGAGATAGAGGCCTATTATGCCCGGATGATGGCACAGTATGGGTGAACGGCCTGTGAATGGCGGATTGCCGAATGTTCATGTTGCGTCGGCGAGCAAGCCGAACGGGTGGGGAGGAATTTAGCCCCTATACGCAAAAAGCCCGGCTTGGCCGGGCTTTTCCTGGTAAATTTGGTCGGTGATCAGAATTTCACACCCAGACCCACTTTGACCGTGTGCTGATCGAAATCGGTATTGATGCCGAAGATGTCCTTGTCGCCATAATCGTTGTAACGATATTCCAGGCGGCCGAACACGTTGTCGGTAAACGCATAGTCCAGGCCTGCGCCAACGGTATAACCGTTGAAGGTCGTGCTGTCCTTGCCGCCGGGCGTTTCGATGAAGCCGCGGGTCGCGGTCCAGCCGGCAGTACCGTAAATCAATGCGCGGTCGAAGGCATAACCCACGCGTCCGCGAACGGATCCCTGCCAGTCGGTGCCGACGTTGACACCCGCGTAGTCGTTGTCGTTCCAGTTGTAATCGACATCACCTTCGATACCGAGGACGAAGTTGTTATCGAACTGGTAGTTATAGCCTGCGAAGGCACCAAGAACGCCACCATCGAAACTATCCGATACGACGGGTCCGCCGGCTGAAAAATCGCCGTTCGCCCAGCCTGCACCGCCCTGAATACCGAGGTAAGGTCCAGACCAGGTAAAGACGGGCAGCGTTTCCTGTGCGACTGGCGGTGCCGGGTTTTCATACACTGCATCCGCGGCCATCGCCGTGCTGGCCGACAGGGCCAGGAGTGACGTTACGATCAGCGTTTTCATCGTTTTCTCCCTGAGCTGACTGACATCCATAGCATAAATTAGCTACTTTAGATATGGGGCTGGATTTCGCGGTTCCAAGAGGCTTTGCGTCCTCTTGGCATTGCTTGGCCAACGACCCCGGATCGCGGCTTTTTATCGCCCCGCATCATTCTACTGTTGCTGCGAACGCCTTTGGCTGCATTTGGTTCCGCGTGTTGTTCCATCGAAGGTGCCAGGGTTGAGATGCAAGGTGTCACGCTTGGTTGTCTTGACAGGGGGGAAGGCGACCATAAAGTTGTGGCTGTCTGCCGCAGCCTTTGCTTCGACGTCATGGCGCATACGGTCGGTCGGACGGCATTGGCCCCTAAAGACAGGCCGAGGGTGATAAGGCATGGGAGGATGAGATCGGATGGAGATTGATTTTAGCGGAGGAGGGGCGACGTGATTGTCGGAGCCGTTCTCAGTGCCATCCTTCTCATTTCTCTCATTGCATTTCCACGGCATCTGAAATCCGTCGTCATCGGCCTTCTGCTGATCTGGACCACAACGGCGGCATTCGTGATTTATGATTGGCAGCGCGGTAGCCAGCGCCTCGAACATATTATTGCAACCGCCAGCTTCGACGCGGCTTGCCCGGACCCGGCACTGCCGATCCGCGTCAGCTTTCGGAACGACAATGCGGTCGCGGTGCAGCGGCTGACCTATACGCTCGAAGGGTTCGAACCTGCCTTCCGCGCCTCGGTTGCCTTTGATCCCTATCAGGTAAGTGAGAGGCGAATAGAGGCGGGTCAGACTTTTTCCGCCTGCCGCTCTTCCCGGCTGCGCAACAATGAGCGGGTAGAGCCGCAACGGCTGGAATGGCGCGTCACCGTTATCTCAGCGGAATTTGGCTGAAGACGTCAGGGCCTGCAGCCATCACGGCATTTTGAAAAATCTCGATCCGGTCAGTGGGTGTCGTAAAGGCCTTATATCTCAGCGGCTTCAAGTGGCAGTTCGGTGCCCAAACTGCGGCGGGCGGCTGAAACGTCAGCACCTGCTGACTTGTTTTCGTCCATTTGCAATGCCACTTCCCCTGCATCCGATCGGCTTCGTGGGTTAATGTTTTGCGCCTTGTTCTGAGATTTCTGAAAATCACTGCTGTCTGCGTCGTTGGGCTTCCGGTTCTGGCCGGCGCGCATATGGGCATCGGTCAGCTGACCGGAAATTTTCATGAGGTCATACCCGGGGAACTGTACCGTTCGGCTCAGCCGAGCGGCAAGGACATCGCGTCCTATGCCAAGGCTTACGGGATCAAGACCATCATCAATCTTCGCGATGAAAAGCGCGAGGGATGGTATGAGGCTGAGAGTCGCGCGGCGAAAAACAACGGCATCCGCCTTATCGATTATCCGATGAGCTCGAGCGAAAAGCTTTCGGTCGACGATTCGGAAACGCTTGCAGCCGTGCTGCGAAATGCCGAAAAGCCTGTCCTGATCCATTGCGAACATGGGGCGAACCGAACAGGCCTTGCCTCCGCGATCTATGTGTCTGCCGTGGCCGGCAAGAGCGAGGCCGCCGCCGAATTCCAACTCTCGCCCTATTACGGACACGTGCCTATACCCGGCATCGGGCGCTATGAAATGTATCAGTCCTGGGATGATTTCGAGGAAACGATCGGGTTCTGATGCGCAGCCTCACGCGTGTGGCGTTATGCCGGCCCTGGGCCGGCATAACCAATGGTCTCGCAGCGCGCCTTAGAAGTCTCCACCGCTGTCGCGGATGACCTTTGTCAGGCTTCCCGCTGCCGGAAAGAGCGGGATGAGGCAGGCCTGGAGCGCGTGGTAGATATCGCCCTTGCCGGGGAATAGCGTGTGAGCGGGCACCAGATTCTCCGTCAGCTCCTCATGCCAGCCACCGTTTTCATGATCGATGAAGCTGTTGGCAATCGTGCTCCAGATGCGGCGGTAACTATCCTCGTAGAAGGGGTCGGCCGGCAGGTTTTCGTTGAGGAAGTGGGCCGCACCCGCCGCCTCGCACATGGGCCACCAGAGTTTCGCCCGCTTGTCGGGAGTGTCATTCCAGTCGAGCGTATAAAAGAAGCCGCCCTTGTCCCGGTCCCAGCCAAGCGCCATGGATTGCACGAACAGGGATTTGGCGGCGACAGGCATCCAGTCGTGCCGGCGTTCGCCCAGCACCCAGAGCTGGAGGATAAGGCGGGCCCATTCCAGCCAATGGCCGGGTGTGGAGCCGGAGGGGCGGAACATTTCGTTGCCGCGATAATCCTTGTCGAGGGTCCAGTTTTCGTCGAAATGCTCCGGCACGCGGAAATCCAGTTCGCCGGCGCGGCGGCGGATGACGAGATCGGCGATGCGTTCGGCCTTGTCGAGGTAATTATTGTCGCCGGTCACCTCATAGGCCGCCATCAATGCTTCGGTCAGATGCATGTTGGAGTTCTGGCCACGGTAATTGTCGATGGGCGACCAGTCGCGGTTGAATTCCTCGGCGATAGCGCCGTGCTTTTCCTCCCAGAAACGGGTTTCCAGCACATCGGTGATATCGGCCAGCATCCGGTCGGCGAGCGGGTGGCCGACGGTTTTGGCGGAAGAGGCGGCCAGAAGCACGAAGGCGTGGCCATAACCCTGCTTGGTGGCATCCACTGGGCCGGCATCATTCACCTGCCAGAAATAACCGCCATGGTCGCTGTCGCGATGTCTGTGCCAGAGATAGGTCATGCCGTGGTCGACGATATCGCCGCAGCCCGGACGGCCAAGCAGATGGCCGATGGAGAAGCAATGCACCATGCGGGCGGAGGCGTGGATGCCGCGCACCGGGTCGTTCGGCTGCAGCGGCACGCCTTTGGCGTCCAGATCAAAAAAGCCGCCGGCAGGATTGAGCGCCCGGTACTGGAAGAAGTCGAAAAGCGCCTCGGACTGTTTTACCAGCCACTGGCGGTGCCAGGGCAGTGTATTCCAGTTGCGGCTGTTGTGGTCGTCCTCGGCCATGTCTTCCTCCATGCGATTTGCTGCTTCGGCTTATATCCTTGCCATAGAGGCCTGTCATCTGGCAGCGATATTTCGTAACGTGCCCCATGGGCGCAAAGACTTTCCTTTGCCTTGAAGATATATTGACATAAACATATCTTTATGTGACTTGACGATTTGTGGTTTTGCGAAGCGGAAATGGGGAGTGTGCCGGTGTTAGACGATCTTTTCGGCCCTGTGGGGGCAAAGCGCGACGGCGCGGAAATCTTCCAGGCGCTGCGCAAAGCTGCAAGCGAACGCATCCTCATTCTCGACGGCGCCATGGGTACGCAAATCCAGGGGCTCGGTTTTGACGAAGATCATTTTCGCGGTGATCGCTTCATCGGCTGCGCCTGCCACCAGCAGGGCAATAACGATCTTCTGATCCTCACCCAGCCGGATGCCATCGAAGACATCCATTACCGCTACGCCATGGCGGGTGCTGATATTCTGGAAACCAACACGTTTTCGTCCACACGCATTGCGCAGGCCGATTACGAGATGGAAAATGCCGTCTACGATCTCAATCGCGAAGGCGCACAGATCGTGCGCCGCGCCGCCCAGCGTGCGGAGCGGGAAGATGGCCGCCGCCGTTTCGTGGCGGGCGCCATCGGCCCCACCAACCGCACGGCCTCGATTTCCCCTGACGTCAACAATCCCGGTTACCGTGCCGTCAGTTTCGACGACCTGCGCATTGCCTATGGCGAACAGATCGATGGCCTGATCGACGGTGGTGCCGACATCATCCTCATCGAGACGATTTTCGATACGCTGAACGCCAAGGCGGCGATCTTTGCCTGCGAGGAGCGTTTCGAGGCAAAAGGCATCCGCCTGCCGGTCATGATCTCAGGCACGATCACCGATCTCTCCGGGCGCACGCTGTCCGGCCAGACGCCTTCGGCGTTCTGGAACTCGGTGCGCCACGCCAACCCCTTCACCATCGGCCTGAACTGCGCGCTGGGTGCCGACGCCATGCGTCCGCATCTGCAGGAATTGTCCGATGTCGCCGATACCTTCGTCTGCGCCTATCCCAATGCCGGCCTGCCGAACGAGTTCGGCCAATATGACGAAACGCCTGAGATGATGGCGCGTCAGGTGCAGGGTTTTGCCCGCGACGGCCTCGTCAACATCGTTGGCGGTTGCTGTGGCTCGACGCCAGAGCACATCCGGGCGATCGCCGAAGCTGTCAAGGATTACAAGCCGCGCCCGATCCCCGAGCACAAGCCCTTCATGTCGCTTTCGGGCCTTGAGCCCTTCGTGCTGACCAAGGACATTCCCTTCGTCAATGTCGGCGAGCGTACCAACGTCACCGGCTCGGCCAAGTTCCGCAAGCTCATTACCGCCGGTGACTATACGGCGGCGCTGGCCGTTGCCCGCGACCAGGTGGAAAACGGCGCGCAGATCATCGACATCAACATGGATGAAGGCCTGATCGATTCCGAAAAGGCGATGGTTGAGTTCCTGAACCTCATCGCCGCCGAGCCTGATATCGCCCGCGTGCCTGTGATGATCGACTCGTCCAAGTTCGAGATCATCGAGGCCGGTCTGAAATGCGTTCAGGGCAAGTCGATCGTTAACTCGATTTCGCTAAAGGAAGGCGAGGAAAAGTTTCTCCAGCAGGCGCGGCTCGTCCACAATTACGGTGCGGCGGTTGTCGTCATGGCGTTTGACGAGGTCGGGCAGGCGGACACCTATCAGCGCAAGGTGGAAATCTGCGCGCGTGCCTACAAGCTGCTGACCGAAAAAGCCGGCCTGGCGCCAGAGGACATTATCTTCGATCCGAACGTCTTTGCCGTCGCGACCGGTATTGAGGAGCACAATAATTACGGCGTTGATTTCATCGAGGCCACCAAGACCATCCGCGAAACCATGCCGCTTACGCATATTTCCGGTGGCGTTTCCAACCTGTCCTTCTCCTTCCGCGGCAACGAACCGGTGCGTGAGGCGATGCATGCCGTGTTCCTCTACCACGCCATCCAGGTTGGCATGGATATGGGCATCGTCAACGCCGGTCAGCTTGCGGTTTACGACAATATCGATCCGGAGCTGCGCGAGGCCTGCGAGGACGTGGTGCTGAACCGCCGCGACGATGCGACCGAACGCCTGCTGGAGGTCGCGGAGCGTTTCCGTGGCACAGGCGCCAAGGATACCAAAGTTCAGGACCTGTCCTGGCGTGAACTTCCCGTCGAGAAAAGGCTGGAGCACGCGCTGGTCAACGGCATCACCGACTATATCGAGGCCGATACGGAAGAGGCGCGCCAGAAGGCGGAGCGTCCGCTGCACGTCATTGAAGGGCCGCTGATGGCCGGCATGAACGTGGTCGGTGACCTCTTCGGTTCAGGCAAGATGTTCCTGCCGCAGGTGGTGAAATCCGCCCGCGTGATGAAACAGGCGGTTGCCGTTCTGCTTCCCTACATGGAAGAGGAAAAGCGCCTGAATGGCGGCGAAGAGAAGAAGGCCGCAGGCAAGGTGCTGATGGCGACCGTCAAGGGAGACGTGCACGATATCGGCAAGAACATTGTCGGCGTCGTCCTCGCCTGCAACAATTACGAGATCATCGACCTCGGCGTGATGGTGCCCGCCACCAAGATCCTCGAGACCGCCGTTGCGGAAAAGGTCGATGTGATCGGCCTCTCCGGCCTCATCACCCCGTCGCTCGACGAGATGGTGCATGTGGCCGCCGAAATGGAACGGCAGGGTTTCGACATTCCGCTCCTGATCGGCGGCGCAACCACCAGCCGTGTGCATACAGCGGTGAAAATCCATCCGCGTTACGAGGCAGGGCAGGCGATCTACGTCACCGATGCCTCGCGCGCCGTGGGTGTCGTTTCCGCGCTTCTCTCTGATGAGCAGAAGCCTGCCTATATCGATGGCATCCGCGCCGAATACGCCAAGGTGGCGGAGGCTCATGCCCGCAACGAGCGTGAGAAGCAGCGCCTGCCGCTTTCCCGCGCCCGGGAGAATGCGCATAAGATCGATTGGTCTGGCTATGAGCCCGTCAAGCCGCAGTTCTTCGGCACCAAGGTGTTCGAGACCTATGACCTCGAGGAGCTTTCCCGTTACATCGACTGGACGCCTTTCTTCCAGACATGGGAGTTGAAGGGCCGTTTCCCGGCGATCCTCGATGACGAGAAGCAGGGCGAGGCGGCGCGGCAGCTTTATGCCGATGCGCAGGCGATGCTTGCGAAGATTATCGAGGAGAAGTGGTTCCGGCCGCGCGCGGTGATCGGCTTCTGGCCGGCCAATGCCGTGGGCGACGATATCAGGCTGTTTACGGACGAAAGCCGTAAAGAAGAACTGGCGACCTTCTTCACGTTGCGCCAGCAGCTTTCCAAGCGTGACGGCCGTCCGAATGTAGCGCTTTCCGATTTCGTCGCCCCTGCCGATAGCGGCGTTGCCGATTATGTCGGCGGCTTCGTGGTGACGGCGGGTATCGAGGAAGTGGCGATTGCCGAGCGTTTCGAGCGCGCGAATGACGACTACTCGTCCATCCTCGTCAAGGCGCTGGCCGACCGTTTCGCGGAAGCCTTTGCCGAGCGCATGCATGAGCGGGTGCGCACGGAGTTCTGGGGCTACGCGCCGCAGGAGAACTTCAATGGCGACGAACTGATCTCGGAAGCCTATGCGGGCATTCGGCCCGCGCCCGGCTATCCGGCCCAGCCCGACCACACCGAAAAGAAGACGCTGTTCGCCCTGCTCGACGCCACCAATGCAGCGGGTGTGGAGTTGACGGAGAGCTATGCCATGTGGCCGGGTTCTTCCGTGTCGGGCATCTATATCGGCCATCCCGAAAGCTATTACTTCGGCGTTGCCAAGGTGGAGCGCGATCAGGTTCTCGATTATGCGCGCCGCAAGGACATGCCGGTGGAAGAGGTGGAGCGTTGGCTTGGCCCGGTGCTCAACTATGTGCCGACGAATGCGGCAGAAGAGATCGACAGCGCGGCGTGAGGCTCGACGCATTGCCTCCTCAATAAAAAGCGCGGGGCCTGCCCGCGCTTTTTTTGATTTTCGTCAAACCTACGAACGCAACGCCGCCAATTCTTCAATGCCGACATGACTTTCGATCTCGCTGCCGCGCAGATAGAGATAGACGCCGAGCGCGAAGGCGAGGATGGCGATGAACACCAGATACCAGGCATGCGCCATCGGGTTGATCGCAAGCGCTGTCGTCACACCAATCGGCGTCAGCCCGCCGAAGACCGCGTAGGAGACATTGTAGGCGAAGGAGAGGCCGGAGAAGCGGACCGAGGCCGGGAAGGCGCGGACCATGACATAGGGCACCGCACCTGCCATGCCGACGGAAAGGCCCATGACGCCATAGAGCACGAACATGGTCTGAAGCGAGGTTCCGGCATAGCTATAGAAGGTGAAAGTGGCGACGCCGAAGAAGATGCTGGCGCCCATGAAGAAGATGCCCGAGCCGACACGGTCGATCAGGGCGCCGGCGATGATGACGCCGAAGATCAGGAAGAGCGTGCCGAAGCTGGTACCGGCGAGCGCCTGCGTTGGCGTATAGCCGTAGAGCTTTTGCAGGAAGGTGGCGGTCATCAGCGTGGTGACGACGATAGCTGCCGACAGAACCCATGTCAGCAGGGCGGAGATGATCACACCGCGCATATGATGCTTCAGCACCAGCCCAAGCGGCAGCTTGTCGGTGAGCGACTTGGACTTCTTCATTTCCATGAAGATTGGCGTTTCCTCAAGCCAGCGGCGCAGATAGACCGCGATGAGGCCGAATACGCCGCCGAGCAGGAAAGGGATGCGCCAGGCGTAACCGGCCACATCTTCCGGTGTGAAGAGCGAGTTGATGGCAAAGGCGATCAGTGAGCCCAGCATGATGCCGAACGAAAGACCGGACGTGAGGAAACCGCAGGCAAGGCCGACGCGGCGGAAAGGCACATGTTCGGCAACGAAGGTCCATGCACCCGGTACTTCACCGCCGATGGCCGCACCCTGCAGCATGCGCAGGATGATGAGCAGGATGGGAGCGGCCACGCCGATGGTGGCATAGGTCGGCATCAGCGCCATTCCGAGTGTGGAGAGCGCCATCAGGAGGATGGAGAAGGCGAAGACGCGCTTTCGGCCATACCGGTCGCCATAATGCGCCAGCACAATGCCGCCGAGCGGACGGACCAGATAGCCGGCGGCAAAGATGCCGAAAGTCTGGATCATCACCAGCCAGTCCGGCATTTCAGGCGGAAAGAACAAATGTCCGATAACGGTCGCGAAGAATACGAAAATGATGAAGTCGTAAAATTCGAGCGCACCGCCCAGTGCCGAAAGGCCTAGCGTTTTGTAATCCTGGCTGTTGAGTTGCCGGGCTGCTGCCGGGGTGGTGGTGGGAGACATGACGCCGCTTCTCTTCTAAATTATGTATTACTTATGGGAATGCGACATGCGCGCTGCGATTTCAAGCCTTATCGATGCTCAATCGCTCAGGTATTTTGACGGACGGTCGAGGAAACGCCGCAGGAAGCTGATGTTGTCCAGTTCATCGTACAGACGCTCACTAATTCCATCGTCATCGAAGGAGTAGATCGTCGCTTCGGGAATGGCCAGCAGCACAGGTGAGTGGGTGGCGATGATCAGCTGCGCGCCATGGTCGGCCGCGCTGCGGATCAGTTCGGCCAGTTCAAGTTGCTTCTGCATGGAAAGCGGACTCTCGGGTTCGTCGAGAAAATAGAGGCCTGCGCCATGGACCCGGCGGTGGAGGATGTCGAGAAATCCCTCACCGTGCGATCTCGAATCCAGAATATTGTGGCGGACAATCCTGCGAAAAGTTTCCGGGGTTTCTTCGGGGAAGTCTTCGCCTTTTTTCAGAGCTTTCTCGCGTTCCCACCGAAAATCGTCCAGCGCCTCCTCATTCTGGCGGCGAATGTAGCCCAGCACGTCCTCAGCGCGCAGGAACATGCGGATTTTCGGGTATTTCTTGCGGGAGAAATAAAATGCCTTTGCGACCGTTTCGGCGTGCTGGAGGTAAAGATCGCCCGCCACCTGGCCGTGATTGCCGATCGCATAGGCCGTCATGCCTGCCGCCAACCCCTCCAGCAAGGTGGACTTGCCTGAGCCGTTATTGCCGGCGAACAAGGTGATCGGCGTCTTGAAGTCCAGACGCTCCAGATGCCGCAGCGCCGGAACGGAGAAGGGATAGTCGTTCCTGTCAGTCTGCGTTTCCTTCATCGTAACGCTGTCGAGAAACAGCATGTCGCGGTCCTTCATCCAGTTTTCCGATCGCCACACACCGATGCACGATCAAGGAGATGGTGCAAATCGATTGCGGTTCATTGCAGTCTATCGTCGCGCGCCGGCTGCGCCAATGGCTGCTGCGCCAACCGGGATCGGTTATGGCGCTCTGGAATTTTTGATTTTTTTTGATTACTAAAATATAAAATCCTATATTTCCATGTATTGTTCGTCGATTTTCTCTAATATAAATAAAATTTAGACTTATATAAACAGAATAAACTCCAAATTAATGGAGCGTGTTTAATTGTTATCCATATTTTATATTTGAGATATCTGAATGATGCATCTTGCACTCTTTTCGGTCGCATTTCTGTTTTTTGCGATATTTGCAAGTGAATCCGAGGCGGGTCGGTTCCGGTTTTCTATCTTCCCCGCATTTGGCGGCGGCGAGACGATCGATCTTGTTTACGACCTGCCGGACACAGAGCCGTTTCTCCGCAACGGGGAGGCCTATGACCTCGGTTATCTCAATAGCGAAAAGAACAGCGGCTACGTTCTATATCGTGGCGAGTGGTACAGCAAACTTACCGATGCGGATATCGCCAGGTTGAAAGCGAAGCTTGGATTCGATCCGACGACGAAGGATCGCATGGAGCGGGCGGCAAGGGGCAGCAACGCATCCTGGACGCTTGCGATCGTGCTCGCCGTCGTCGTCGTCGGCATCTTCGTGCTGGTTCACAAGACGATGCAGATCGTGCGTTGGCTTGGCCGCTTGTCCACAACGTCTTTTGTCAAGGCCAGCAAGGCGCAGGATGAGGAGGAGCCGCTCGCGCCGCTTGAGGCTCGCAGGGCGCGGCTGGCGAAACGAAACCAGAGCGACGCGCCTGCCGAGCCGGTATCGCGCGGTCTGAAGGATCGTGGTCCGGCACCGGAAGAGCCGTTACCGGCCCGGACCGGCACCCCCGCCAGAGCTTT
>NZ_JBQYSN010000128.1:0-10707 GCF_052686535.1 Agrobacterium sp. DKPNP3
GCCCGATCACCACGGCGTCTTCTTGCGGGATTGCGCCGCCGGAAAGCGAGGTGCCGGCGCCGCGCGGCACCACCGGAATGCCCGAGCGATGGCAATATGTCATGACCGCTGCCACCTCCTCCGTCGTTCTCGGCAAAGCGACGGCGAGCGGCAGACGGCGATAGGAAACGAAAGCATCGGTTTCGAAAGGCACGACTTCGCGGGCCTCATGCACAAGACAGTCGTCAGGCAGGATGGCCTTGAGGTCGGCAATGATGCGGTCGCGTTGCGCGACGACCTGAGCGCGCGGCTCCAGAAACTTAATAGGCTGCGTCACCGCCGCTCCTCCGTGCCGATAACTGGTATTGTTTCTTTACCACTTTGAGGCCGCGCAATCAAATGGTATGGATTTTTTCTATTCTGGAAACAATCGGGGGCAACTATGACAAATCTGGGTGACCTGGAAGTCTTCGCAAGCGTCGCCGCCTCCGGCAGCATGTCGCTCGCCGCCAAGGAGCTGGGCTATTCGCCCGCCGTCATTTCCAAACGCGTTAAACGACTGGAGGAAAAGCTCGGCGCCCGACTGTTCCAGCGCACCACCCGACAAATCTCTCTGACTGAAGCGGGACAAGGCTTTTACGAGCGGGTGCTGGCTGTTCTCGAAGGCCTTGAAGAGGCCGAGGATTTTGTGTCCGGCCGGGCCAACACCGTCAACGGCACGTTGAAGGTTTCCGCCCCTACCTCCTTCGGGCGCATGCATATCGCGCCACATTTGAAGGGCTTCATGGAGCGGCATCCGGACCTTTCGGTCAATCTGGTGCTCAGCGACGCGTTCATCGATATCATCGAAGGCGGTTACGATCTGGCGATCCGCATTGCCGATCTCAATTCCTCGAGCCTTGTCGCTCGCAGGCTGGCGCCAGTGCGACGTGTGCTCTGTGCCTCGGCTGATTATGTTGCCGCGCACGGCATACCCGCGACAATCGAGGATCTGAAAAAACACCGGTGCCTGCCCGCGCATAATAACGACGTCTGGCGGCTGGAGGGGCCGGGCGGCGCGCTCAGCATTCGCCCGGAAGGGATGCTGGTCACCAATTCGAGCGAGGTGATCCGCGAAGCCGTTATATCAGGGCTTGGCATCGCGCTGCGTTCGACATGGGATATCGGCCATGAGTTGCGCAGCGGAAAGCTGGTGCAGGTTCTGCCTGAATATGAGGGCTCGCGCAACGTGACGCTGTCTGCGGTCTACCCCAGCCGGCAGTTTCTGCCGGCAAAGGTGCGGCTGTTCATCGATTATCTCGCCGGACTCTACGGGCCTTCACCCTATTGGGAGCAGGGTTGATACCGTGATCCTAATGGCCGCCCTCGGCATGGGAGCGGCGGATGCGGCGCACGACCCACCAGACGCCCAGCACCGCGAAGGGAACGGAGATACCGGTGACGACGGCGGGATCGACCGGCAGCACGTCATGGCTGATCGCCTTGGTAAGATAGCCGATGAGCCCGACGACATAATAGGAGATCGCGGCGACGGACAGGCCTTCCACCGTCTGTTGCAGGCGAAGCTGCATGGCGGCGCGCTTATTCATGGTGTTGAGCAGCACCGTGTTCTGCCGTTCCAGTTCCACATCGATCCAGCTTCGAACCAGAGCCGTGGCGCGATAGAGCTTGCGCGACAGGTTGGCCTGTCGTTCTTCCACCGACTGGCAGGTGCGCATGGCTGGCGCCATGCGCCGTTCCAGAAAGCTGCCCATGGTTTCATGGCCCTGCACCGGCGTTTCCGCGAGCGCCCGGATGCGTTCGCGCACGATGCCGTCATAGGCGCGACTGGCGCCGAAACGATAGAGGCTGAGCGCGGCATTGGCCTCCAACTCGGCGGCAAGCCGGGTCATTTCGGCCAGCAGCGCATCGGCCTCGTCGCGGGCATCGCTCTTCATGCGCTGGGTGATGCCGGTCAAGCCATCTTCGATACGGCGGATTTCCGGCGACAGCGTCTGCGCCATCGGCAGTCCGAGCATGGCGAGCGTGCGATAGGTCTCGATATCCAGAAGGCGCTGCACCAGCGCGCCGCGGCTGTAATCGCTGAGGCCTCGGTCGATCACCAATATCTGCGTCAGCCCGTCGCGGTCCTGCCGGAAATCGGTGAGGATGGCCGACTGACCGTCGCGCACGTCGCTATGACAGAGGCTGGTGGGCTCGAAGATTGCTTCCGCCTGCGAGGTAGAACCATTCTCCGGGCGAATTTCCAGCCGCACGCCCGAGATCAGCGAACCGGGCGGCGAAAAGCCGTCGCCGAAAGGATCGCCGGCAATCTCGCCGCCGAACTTTTCCGGCGCCGGACCGTCCCAGAACCAGGTCGAGAACTCGGTATGTCGCTCCCAGCGCAATGTCCCCTGCCCCCACGGCATGGCGTGGTGACGCGCATCGCGTTCCGGCGGGGCAACACCGCGGCTGCGCGACATTTCCGCGATAACCGAATGGTGCACGGACGAGCCGCCATCCATCATGAAGGCAAGCTGGATGATGATGCGCGACGGGGCAAGCAGCACCGTCGGCCGCGCATGCACCTCGCCCAATGCCAGCGACCGTTCCGGCGCGCTTGCGAATGCAAATCTACCCTTTGCCATTGCGATACCGTCCCCGCTTTTATGGCTGATGTCTAAGGCATCGATTGTGATGACAACACCACGATCGACGCCGATGTCACTGTTTTGATCCACCTGACGGAAAAATCCGCCGCCATGACCCTGTCGGCGACCGCTTTAACAAAAGCCAGTTCAAAAAGGCAGATGCTGTGTTGCCGCAGGCATAGATACAGCGCGAGACAGAACTGGACAGAATATTTGACCAGTGCGAGATTTGCCTGATACCTTACATGATATCAAACACGGTCGGATTTCGCCGGGGACTTCTGCGATGGAC
This sequence comes from Agrobacterium sp. DKPNP3, assembly GCF_052686535.1. Taxonomy (NCBI): domain Bacteria; kingdom Pseudomonadati; phylum Pseudomonadota; class Alphaproteobacteria; order Hyphomicrobiales; family Rhizobiaceae; genus Agrobacterium; species Agrobacterium sp. DKPNP3. The sequence continues at coordinate 2,902 of NZ_JBQYSN010000128.1, forward strand.
GAAATGCTTTTTGCGCGCATCGAGCACAGCCGCACATCGCAGGAGGTGATCTTACGTTTCGAAGAACTGATCCTCGACGGGATTTTGCGCGATGGCGACCGGCTGCCCGGCGAGCGCGAACTGGCGCAACGCCTCGACGTCTCGCGGCCCATCCTGCGGGAAGCGTTAAAGGAACTCGAAAGCCGGGGCCTTCTTGTGAGTCGGCATGGCGGCGGCACCTATGTGGCCGATATCGTTGGCCCGGTATTCTCCGATCCATTGAGTGCGCTGATCACCCGCCACAGCCGGGCGACGCGGGATTTTCTCGAATACAGACGCACCATCGAAGGCATGGCCGCCGAACTTGCCGCACAGCGGGCAACAGAACCGGACCGGCGCAACCTTGCCGCGATTGTTAACAGGATGCGCGAAGCCCATGAGGAGGGTCGCTTTGACGACGAGCTCTCCGGCGACGTCGAGTTCCACAATGCGGTGGGGGAAGCCGCGCATAACATCGTGCTGATGCATACGTTGCGCTCCTGCTACCGGCTCCTCAGCGACGACATTTTCTACAACCGTCACCTCATCTTTTCCATCGCCGGCGCGCATGACGAGGTTTTACGGCAACATGTCGCCATTCATGATGCCATCGCCGCGGCTGATCCGGTCGCGGCAAGGATGGCGGCGGAAGGGCACATCGACTTCATCGTGGAAACGACGGCGAAGGCCCATCAGGCCCGCGAATGGGACCGGATTTCCCGCCTCCGACAGCAGCAGCGCAGCGGCTGAAACCGCTTCACGGCGAAACGCGCGATCCATTTTGTTCCGTTTTTGATGGAACCTTTTGTGCCCTTTGGACTTTTTACCGGGTTAATTGGAAAAATTTACCAAGATGGGACCCATGACAACCACGAGCGAAACTGAACGCTATCCGCGGATAGCTCTCATATCGACGCATGGCTATGTCGCCGCGCATCCGCCACTGGGCGCGGCTGATACCGGGGGGCAGGTGGTTTATGTGCTTGAGCTTGCACGCAAACTCGGCCAACTCGGTTACACCGTCGATCTTTATACCCGCCGCTTCGAAGACCAGCCGGAATTCGACGAGGTTGATGAGCGCGTCCGTGTGGTGCGCATCCCCTGCGGCGGACGTGACTTCATTCCCAAGGAATATCTGCACCGCCACCTGATGGAATGGTGTGAAAACGCACTGCGTTTCATCAAGAAAAACGACCTCAACTACTCCTTTATCAACAGCCACTACTGGGATGCCGGCGTTGCCGGTCAGCGACTTTCGGAAGCGTTGAAAATCCCGCATTTGCATACGCCGCATTCGCTGGGGATCTGGAAAAAACGCCAGATGGAAACGGACTATCCCGAGAAGTCCGATACGTTCGAACTCGAGTTCAATTTCAAGGAGCGCATCCAGCACGAACTCATCATCTACCGCAGCTGCGACATGGTCATCGCTACCACGCCGGTGCAGCTCGACGTGCTGATCGAGGATTACGGCCAGAAGCGCAAGCATATCCACATGATCCCACCGGGATATGACGACAACCGCTTTTTCCCCGTTTCGGATGCGACACGCCAGATGATCCGCCAGCGTTTCGGCTTCGAGGGCAAGGTGGTGCTGGCGCTTGGGCGACTGGCCACCAACAAAGGCTACGATCTGCTGATCGACGGTTTTTCGGTTTTGGCCGAGCGCGAGCCGGAAGCCCGCTTGCACCTCGCCGTCGGCGGTGAGAACATGGATGAGCAGGAAACCACGATCCTCAATCAGCTGAAGGAGCGGGTAAAATCGCTCGGGCTGGAAGATAAGGTGGCCTTTTCAGGTTATGTCGCCGATGAGGACTTGCCCGACATCTATCGCGCCGCCGATCTGTTCGTGCTTTCCAGCCGCTACGAGCCTTTCGGCATGACGGCCATCGAGGCGATGGCGAGTGGTACGCCGACCGTCGTGACTATCCATGGCGGGCTATTCCGCGCTGTCAGTTATGGTCGTCATGCGCTGTTTGCCGATCCTTTCGACAAGGAAGATCTCGGCATCACCATGATGAAGCCGTTCAAGCACGAGCGGCTTTACGGGCGGCTTTCCCGCATGGGGGCGCATAAGGCGCGCAGCCTGTTCACCTGGACGGGAATTGCCCAGCAGCTTCTGGCCGTCGTGGAAGGCAGAACGATGATGCCGGTTCTGGAAGAAGCGGACTGGGCCGAACCATGGAATGACGGCGATTGAAACAGGTTCGCCTTTTCTCCACCGATCTGGACGGAACCGTCGTTGGCGATAACGACGCCACGCGGCGGTTCCGCGACTTCTGGCACGCGCTGCCCCAAGACGATCGTCCGCTTCTCGTTTTCAACAGCGGGCGATTGGTCGACGACCAGCGCGCCCTTCTGGAAGAGGTGCCGCTGCCGCAGCCCGATTACATCATCGGCGGCGTCGGCACGATGCTGCATGCAAGACAACACGAAGCGCTTGAAACTGCCTACACCAGGTCTCTCGGCAACGGGTTCGATCCTGGCCGAATAGCTGAGGTGATGGCCGCGATTCCGGGCGTGACGATGCAGGAAGAGCGCTACCAGCATGGCTTGAAATCCAGCTGGTTCCTGCATGACGCCGATGAAACGGCCCTGAGTGAGATCGAGACGGCACTCGCGGAGGCCGAGATCGACGCCCGCATTGTCTATTCCAGCGGACGCGACCTCGATATTCTCCCGAAAGCGGCCGACAAGGGCGCTGCCCTTGCCTGGCTGTGCGGGCAACTCGGAATCGGCGTCGATGAAGCGGTCGTTGCGGGCGATACGGGCAACGACAGGGCGATGTTCGAACTGCCGACCGTGCGCGGCGTGATTGTCGGCAATGCCCTGCCGGAACTCGCTTCCCTCGCCGATCACGACGACAGATTTTTCCGCGCTGCCGCGACAGAAGCAGACGGCGTGATCGAGGGCCTGAGGCACTGGGGTCTCAACCCCGCCTGAAACAACGCCTGCAATGCGTCATCACAGGGTTGCAGTCGCGTGGCATGAATGTGGGCCAGAAGCACCTTACTGCTCCGATTGATCGACCGGGAACCACCCGGTCGAAACTTTGTTCGCCAATTGACCCTGACAATCTGCCAAAAAGCTTCATTAGCATGAAGACAGCAGTGGGTTATGCGGAAAGGGGATTGGCCGAATCTAAGGCCTCCCTATATTATCTGTTATCACCGCACGACAGAGAGGACCTGTTCGGGTTGAAAATCTTGAATCGATTGGCGACAGACGTTGGCTTGATGTTGCGCAGACCGCCGCGACAGCAATATGCGGCGCTATGTTATCGATTGTCCGAGACCAATGCGGAGCCCGAAGTCCTGCTGCTGACCAGTCGCGACACCGGGCGGTGGGTCATTCCCAAGGGATGGCCGATGGCCCACAAGAAGGCGCATGCGGTGGCCGAGCAGGAAGCCTATGAGGAAGCCGGCGTCAAGGGCACGGTCGAGAAGGCCCCCTTCGGCTATTACGGCTACGAGAAAAAGCTGAACAGCGGCATCAACGTGCCGTGCAGGGTTCAGGTGCATCTGCTCAAGGTTTCCGAGATGCAGGACAGCTTTCCCGAAAAGGAATCCCGACGGCTGGAATGGGTCAGCCCCCGGGAAGCTGGCAAACGGGTGAACGAGCCGGAACTGAAAGCACTCATGCTCGCTTTCGACAAACGGATGGCGCATTCGAAATAGCGTTACGAGCGAAGCAGTGCCATGATGGAGTTTGATCTCCGACATCGCACTTACCGTCTTTCCTTTTGGAAAGATGTGCGAGATGTAACAGTCTTTCTGTAAATTGCCTTCAACCTGCGACGCTGCCGGACGAAAGGGAATGCTGGCAAACGAGGTGTGAATGGCAACGAAGCCGCCATCGAACATGAAGCCGACGCTCGACAAGGATCTCGACAAGCTGACCCGTGTCGAAGAGGCGACGCTGCATGTCACGCAGCAGCTTGCCGGTATTGGCGCAGGCTTCATGTTTGTCGTTCTTGCGGCGCTCTTTGCCGGCGCTTTCGTGACGGGCACAGCCGGTTCGATCATCATCATCGTTGCTGCGGCCATCGGCGCTTATATGGCGATCAACATCGGTGCGAACGATGTGACGAACAATGTCGGCCCTGCGGTCGGCGCCAAGGCCATGCCGCTTGCCGTCGCCCTTATCGTTGCCGCTATCTGCGAGATTGCCGGCGCGTTGATCACGGGCGGCAACGTCGTCGAGACCATTTCAAGCGGCATCATCAATGTCGGGACCATCCCCGACAGGACCGCCTTTTCCTGGGCCATGCTCTCGGCGCTTCTCGCCGCCGGTCTGCTCGTTAACATTTCGACCTGGACCAGAGCGCCAATCTCGACCACCCACACGGTCGTCGGCGGCGTTGCAGGCGCCGGCATGGCAGCCTATGGCGCAAAGGCGGTCGAGTGGTATTCACTGGCCAGCATCGCGTTTGCCTGGGTGCTCGCCCCCTTTATCAGTGCCGTGATCGCAATTGCCATCCTTGCCTTCATCAAGGAATTCATCATCTACCGCGAGGACAAGATTGGCTCGGCGCGGCTGTGGGTTCCCGTTCTCATCGGCCTGATGGCAGGTGTTTTCATGGCCTACCTTATCTGGGTCGGATTGCGGCAGCTTACGCATGTGTCCCTTGGTCACGCAAGCCTCATAGGACTGGTGACAGGCATTGTTGCCTGGCGGCTCTGCGTGCCGATCATCCGCAAGCAGTCGGAGGGATTGGAAAACCGCAACCAGTCGCTCAGGATATTGTTCCAGTGGCCGCTGGTTCTCGCCGCCGCGCTCATGTCTTTCGCACATGGCGCAAACGACGTCTCGAACGCCATCGGCCCCGTGGTCGCCATCGTGCGGGCGCTGCATGATGAAGCTGTCAGCACATCGGCCCGCGCACCACTGTGGGTGATGCTGGTCGGCGCCTTCGGGCTATCCTGCGGTATTCTTCTTTATGGCCCACGTCTCATCCGCCTCGTCGGCGAGCAGATCACCAAGCTCAATCCGATGCGCGCTTTCTGTGTTTCGGTTGCGACCGCGCTGACCGTCCTCGTTGCATCGCGCTTCGGTCTGCCTGTCAGTACCACCCATACGGCGATCGGCGCGGTTTTCGGTGTCGGCTTCTTCCGCGAGTGGTACACGCAATCGTCACGGCGGCGGCAGGAGCTGGTCCAAACGGGAGCCAGCCAGCCAACCCGCCGGGCTCACAAATATGCGGACAATCCATCCGAAGTGCGCCGGCGCTATCTTGTCCGCCGCTCGCACTTCATGACTATCATCGCTGCCTGGCTGGTCACTGTGCCGGCAAGTGCAACGCTTGCGGCGCTGCTCTATTGGCTCATGTCGTTCCTCTTCCTCTGAAAACAGAAAATCCCATGCGCGCCAATTTCCGGATGCAACGTCTCTATATCGAAAACAGTCTTGCCGAAGGCGTCGGGCAGGAAGCGACAGCCGAGCAATTCAACTATCTCGCCAATGTTCTGCGCCTGGCCGATGGCGCGGAAATCCTATTGTTCAACGGCCGCGATGGCGAGTGGAAGGCCCGGCTTTCCTTCCCCAGCCGCAAGAAGATCGTGCTCATTCCTGTCGAACAGACACGTCGGCAGCCAGAGGCGCCCGACCTGCACTACCTCTTTGCCCCGCTCAAGGTCGGCCGGATGGACTATCTCATCCAGAAGGCGGTCGAAATGGGAGCGGGCGTGCTGCAACCGGTGATGACGCAGCACGTTCAGGGCAAAATCCACAGCACCGAGAAGCTGCGCGCCAATGCCATCGAGGCCGCCGAACAATGCGGCATCCTGTCTCTTCCCGAAGTGGCAGAGCCGGTGAAGCTGAAAGAGATGCTGGAGACCTGGCCGGAAGACCGGCGCATCATCTATTGCGACGAAGGGGATGCGGGGCAAAATCCGCTACCAGCCCTGCAAGCCGTGAAGGAACGTAAACTTGCGCTGCTGGTTGGGCCGGAAGGCGGCTTTTCCGAGGAGGAACGCGCGCTTCTGCGCAGCCTTGCCTTTGTGACCCCCATACCGCTCGGGCCACGCATTCTGCGCGCCGATACCGCCGCCGTCGCCGCCCTTGCCGTCATTCAGGCCTGCATCGGGGACTGGAACTGAGGGAAGCCATTGCGCTTCATGCATCTTTAAAAGAAATTCATTTGCCAGCGGATATGATCCGGCCCTATCTGCCAATCATATGCCTCGCCACAACAGAGACGTCATAACAAGGTAAGCCATGGCACGCGACACGACCGACCAGACCCCCCTCTCCTCCGTGACGGAGCTTACAGATTATCTGGCGGGCGGTAACAAGGCTGAAGCCGATTTCCGCATCGGCACCGAGCACGAAAAATTCGCCTTTTTCCGCGAGGATAACAGCCCGGTTCCCTATTTCGGCGAGGCCAGCATTTCAGCCCTTTTGAAGGGCATGCAGGAAAAGCTCGGCTGGGAACCGATCATGGACGGTGAAAACATCATCGGCCTTGGCGAACAGCACGGCATGGGGGCCATCTCCATCGAACCGGGCGGCCAGTTCGAACTATCGGGCGCACCGCTCGAAAACCTGCACCAGACCTGCAAGGAATCCAACCAGCATCTGGCTACCCTTCGCGAAGTGGCAGAGCCGATGGGCATTCGTTTCCTCGGCATCGGCGGCAGCCCGCTGTGGACCTATGACGAGACGCCGCGCATGCCGAAATCGCGCTACGCGATCATGACGCGTTACATGCCCAAGGTCGGGACCAAGGGTCTCGACATGATGTACCGCACCTGTACCATCCAGGTTAATCTCGACTTCTCATCCGAAGCCGACATGCGCCAGAAGATGCGGGTTTCGATGAAGCTGCAGTCGCTGGCGACGGCGCTCTTCGCCTCCTCGCCTTTCACCGAGGGCAAGCCGAACGGACTTCTCTCCTGGCGCGGCGATATCTGGCGCGATACCGACAATCGCCGCTCGGGCGTGCTGCCCTTCACCTTCAACGACGATTTCGGCTTCAAGGATTATGTCGAATGGGCGCTCGACGTGCCGATGTATTTCATCGTGCGCGACGGCAAATATCACGATTGCACCCATGTCACCTTCCGCCAGTTCATGAACGGTGCGCTGAAGGGCGAAATCCCCGCATGGGAACCAACCATGGGCGACTGGACGAACCACCTCTCCACGCTGTTCCCCGATGTCCGCCTGAAGCGTTTCCTCGAAATGCGTGGCGCCGACGGTGGGCCGTGGAGGCGCATCTGCGCCCTGCCCGCTTTCTGGGTCGGCCTTCTCTATGACAGGCAAGCGCTGGACGCTGCCGATGCGCTGACCGCCGATTGGAGTTTCGACGAGGTGATCGCGCTTCGCAACGCCGTACCGGCCAAGGGGCTCAATGCAGAGATTGCCGGCAAGCCGCTTCTTGGTATCGCCCGCGAGGTTCTCGACATTTCCCGCACCGGCCTGAAAAACCGCAAGCGGCTGAATGGCGAAGGCCAGGACGAGACCGTGTTCCTGTCTTCGCTCGACGAGGTTCTGGCCAAGAAGACCACGCTCGCCGAAGACCTGCTGGCGCTTTATCACGGCCGCTGGGGCGGCTCGGTGCTGCCGGTGTTCGAAGAATATCAATATTGAGGTTTTGCCGGAAAAACGGGCAGTCAGTTCAGGCCAGGCCATAAAAAAGCCCGGTGCGGCCGAGGGGCCTGACACCGGGCAAAGGCAGGGCTATTGGCAAATCACCCTGCGGGGAAAACCTTGCGGCTGGAGGCCGCGTCCGGCAGCTGGAGGTCTGTCGGAGGCGGAATTTCAAAGCGTCTTGAAACGCGTGACGGC
>NZ_JBQYSN010000129.1:0-10222 GCF_052686535.1 Agrobacterium sp. DKPNP3
AGATCGAGACCGCCATCATCTTCGCGTTGCCGACCGTCGGCCCGGCCATCGTCGGCTCCATGGCGGTGGGGGACGTCTATGTCACCGCGACCTTCATGATGGTGCTGGCTGCCACGCTCATCGTCGGCAACATCATCGCCGATATGCTGCTCGCCATGCTTGACCCGCGCGTCCGCGAATTCGGGAGGGCCTGAGATGATGGCGTTTGACGAGATAAAAACCGAAACTGCCGCCACGGCGAAACGCGACCGCTCCACCCATGGCAACGAGACCTATCTCGCACTGGTCTGGCGGCGTCTCCGGCGCTCGTTTACCGGCATGGTCGGCCTGGTCCTTGTCGTCTTGCTGATCTTGATTGCCGTCTTCGCGGATTTCTTTGCGCCGATGAACCCGCTTGAGACCCATGGCAGCTTTTCACCGCCGCAGGTCGTTCGGTTCACCGACAAGGACGGCAATTTCAGCCTTGCGCCGCGCGTCTATGCCATTGCGGAGACGGAAGAGCTTGATCCTGTTACCTTCCAGCCCATCGTCGGGCCGGACTATGACAATCCCGTCTATCTCGGCTTCTTCGTGCAGGGTGCGGAATACAAACTTCTGGGTCTCATTCCGATGAGCCGGCATTTCTTCGGCTCGACCGACGGCCAGCCAGTGCATTTTCTTGGCACCGATAAATTTGGACGCGACGTGCTGTCGCGCGCCATTTATGGCTCGCGTATCTCCCTTGCCATTGCCTTGAGCGTCGTCGCCATCGTTACCGTCATCGGCACCAGTGTCGGCTTGATATCAGGTTATTTCGGCGGGCCGCTGGATGCTTGGGTGCAGCGTTTCGTGGAGGTGGTGCTCGCCTTCCCGCAATTGCCGCTCTACCTCGCGCTGACTTCTCTTATTCCCGTCACCGCACCAACCACCGTGTTCCTTGTTTTTGTGGTAGGCGTCATGTCGGCGCTTGGCTGGGCACAGATGTCGCGGGAGGTGCGCGGCAAGACGCTGGCACTGGCGCGGATCGACTATGTCCGGGCGGCGATCGCTGTCGGGGCCACCGACCGGCGCATCATCTTCCAGCACATCCTGCCGAATGTGATGAGCCATGTCATCGTGGCCGTGACCTTGCATATTCCTAGCGTCGTGCTGCTGGAATCCTTCCTCGGTTTCCTCGGCTTTGCGGTGAAGCCACCACTGATCTCCTGGGGGCTGATGCTGCAGGATACCGCGACCTATTCGGTCATCGGCTCCTATCCCTGGATTCTTGCACCGGTCGGTTTCGTGCTGGTCACCGTCTTTGCCTTCAACGCGCTCGGCGACGGCCTGCGCGATGCCGTCGATCCCTATTGAGAGGAGCGTGACATGGTAGCTGCCCTGAACGACACCTTCGCCCCCGCCATCCGCTTCGACGCCGATGATCGTCAGGATAACGCCATCATCGATGCCCGCAACATTGCCGTGACCTTCAAGGTGGAACACGGAATGGTGGAGGCCGTGAAGGACATTTCCTTCCAGCTTTACCGGGGTGAGACCATCGCCATCGTCGGCGAATCCGGCTCGGGAAAATCGGTCACCGCCCGCACTGTCATGGGCTTGTTGACCAAACGTGCCACGGTCTCGAAGGCGGCCGTCGTCCGCTTTAATGGCGACAACATCCTGAAATTCTCGTCGCGCCAGCGCCGGGCGCTGCGCGGCAACCGCATCTCGATGATCTTTCAGGAGCCGATGAGTTCGCTGAACCCGATCTATACGATCGGCAGCCAGATCATCGAAGCGATCCGGGTTCATTCCAAACTCAGCAAGAAGCAAGCGGAGGCGAGGGCGCTCGATCTCCTGCGGCAGGTGCAGATACCGGAGCCGGAAGCGCGGCTCAAACAATATCCGCACCAGCTTTCCGGCGGCCAGCGCCAACGTGTCATGATCGCCATGGCGCTCTCCAACGATCCCGACGTGCTGATTGCCGACGAACCCACCACTGCGCTGGATGTGACGGTGCAGGCGCAGATACTCAACCTCATCCGCGACCTGCAGAAGAAGCGCGGCATGGCCGTGGTGCTCATCACCCATGATCTGACGATCGTGAAGCAGTTTTCGGACTACGTCTATGTCATGCAGCATGGCGAGATGCGCGAGCACAACACCACCGAAAAGCTCTTCGAAGCGCCGCAGCACCCCTATACCAAACGGCTGCTCGGCTCCGAACCGCATGGAACGGCAAAGCCGCTGCCGGAAAATTCCGGCGTGTTGCTGACGGCAAGCGGCGTGCGGGTCTCTTTCATGATGCGCTACGGCGGGTTGTTCAAACCGGAATTGAAGGAACTGATTGCTGTCGACAATCTCGGCTTGACCCTAAGACGGCATGAGACGCTGGGGCTTGTCGGTGAATCCGGTTCCGGCAAGACGACCTTCGGCCAATCCCTGCTGCGGCTGAACGAACCTGTCGCAGGCGAGGTGGTCTTTGACGGGGAGAGGGTGGATGGCCGCTCCCGCGCTGAAATGCGACCGTTGCGGTCTCGTATGCAGATCGTGTTTCAAGACCCTTTCGCCTCGCTCAATCCACGTATGACGATCGGCCAGGTCATCGAGGAAGGCCTCATCATCAATGGCCTTGGCAAAACGAAGGCCGAAAGGCTGGACCGCGTGCGCGATGCGCTGGAGGCGGCGGGCATGCCCGGCAATATCCTCTCACGTTTCCCCCACGAATTCTCCGGCGGCCAGCGCCAGCGCATCGCCATTGCCCGTGCTGTGGCGCTGGAGCCGGAATTCATCCTGCTCGACGAGCCGACCTCGGCGCTCGATCTTTCCGTGCAGGCGCAGATCATCGATCTGCTGCGCAAGCTGCAGGACGAAAGGGGGCTCAGCTACCTTTTCATCTCGCATGACCTGAAGGTGGTGCGTGCGCTCTGCCACCGCGTCATCGTCATGCAGCGCGGGCAGATCGTTGAGCAAGGGCCTGTCGAGGACGTGCTGACAAATCCGAAAACCGAATATACTCAGCGGCTTGTGCGGGCCGCCTTCGAAATCGCTTGAATTTCAATGCCGGAGGTAAACATGGCAAGAGATCCCAGGATTGCATTCATCGGCGCAGGCTCGACGGTGTTCATGAAGAACATCATTGGCGATGTGCTGCAACGTCCGGCGCTTTCGGGTGCAACCATCGCCCTGATGGATATCAACCGCGAAAGGCTGGAAGAAAGCGCCATCGTCGTCAACAAGCTGATTTCGACATTGGGGGCAAAGGCAAAAGCCGAGACCTATACCGACCAGAAAAAAGCACTCACCGGTGCGGATTTCGTCGTCGTCGCTTTCCAGATCGGCGGATACGAACCCTGCACGGTCACCGATTTCGAGGTGCCGCGGAAATATGGCCTGCGCCAGACTATTGCCGACACGCTCGGTGTCGGCGGTATCATGCGCGGTCTTCGCACCGTTCCGCATCTGTGGAAGATATGCCAGGACATGCTGGCGGTCTGCCCAAACGCGATCATGCTGCAATATGTGAATCCTATGGCGATCAACACCTGGGCGATCGCGGAGAAATACCCGACGATCCGGCAGGTCGGCCTGTGCCATTCGGTTCAGGGCACGGCGATGGAACTCGCGCATGATCTCGATATTCCCTATGAGGAAATCCGTTATCGTTCGGCCGGCATCAACCATATGGCGTTTTTCCTGGAGTTCGAGCACCGCCAGGCAGATGGCAGCTACAAGAACCTCTATCCCGACCTCTTGCGTGCCTATCGCGAGGGTCGTGCCCCAAAACCCGGCTGGAACCCGCGCTGCCCCAACAAGGTGCGTTACGAGATGTTGACGCGGCTCGGCTATTTCGTCACCGAAAGCTCGGAGCATTTTGCCGAATATACGCCCTATTTCATCAAGGAAGGCCGCGAGGACCTGATCGAGAAATTTGGCATCCCGCTCGACGAATATCCCAAGCGTTGCATCGAGCAGATCGAGCGCTGGAAGGGCCAAGCGGCGGCCTATCGTTCGGCTGACAAGATCGAGGTCAAACAGTCGAAGGAATATGCCTCGTCTATCATCAACTCGGTATGGACGGGCGAACCCTCGGTTATTTACGGCAACCAGCGCAACAATGGCTGCATCACCTCGCTGCCATCGGATTGTGCAGCGGAAGTGCCGTGCCTTGTCGACCATAACGGCGTGCAGCCCACTTTCATCGGGGAATTGCCGCCGCAGCTCACCGCCCTGATGCGCACCAACATCAATGTGCAGGAGCTGACGGTGCGGGCGCTGATGAGCGAAAACCGCGAGCACATCTACCACGCCGCGATGATGGATCCTCACACGGCGGCCGAACTCGACCTCGACCAAATCTGGTCGATGGTGGACGATCTGCTTCTCGCCCATCGCGACTGGTTGCCGGAATGGACGCAGGCGGAGGTAAGACGGGCGCGGGCGGTGTAAGGGTGCTTTAGCTTACGGCGCTGTGGATTTTGCCGCAGCGCCATTTTTGGCCTCATCGCATCCGTCCAGTTAGCCTGGCGGGGCTCCAGCGTGTGTAAAATAATTGTGTTCGGTAACGGTGTGTTCTGCCTTGCCAAATATGGTTATGAGGACGGCCGGCACACGGAAACCTCATTCTGGTGGAGTAACAAGATGAACATCGCCGCACGTTTGTCGCTGGTGGCTATCATCGCACTGGCCGCGACACCATCTTTCGCGTCGGAGGATATGGCTTCGGAGACGAATGAGGCGATATTTGGTTTCGGCGGTGTGCTGACGAAAGAAGACATGCTGAAAAGCGCTGCCCTCATTCCCGTGGAATACGAAAAGAATGTCATTCTGGGCGGCGGTTACCAGTTTTATCCCTACCGCATCGGCAATGTAAAACTGGGTGGCGAAATCGGCATTGCTGCGAGATTTGGCAAGGGCCTTACCGGTGAGGTGTGGGCAGGCCCGGTCGCGCGTTATGAGCAGATCAGGCTCAGTGAGCGACTGTTCATCACCCCGAGCTTTACCGCCGGTCTCAGCCTCGTCACGGATGCACAGCCGGGCCGCGAGCGCGAGCAGGAAATTAAGGATGATGGCAATGCCAACGTCCTGTTTTATCTCGGGCCTGAGATCAACGTCTCCTTCAGCGAGGATTCCTCGACGGAATTCTTCTGGCGCCTCCACCACCGGTCTGGCGGTGGCAAGACATTGGGCAATATGAAGGGCGCGACAAACGCCAATGTCTTCGGCGTGCGCTACAAGTTCTAAGCAGGCGCTCCGTTACCAGGTCCTGGATTTGAGCCACGTTACTTTTCGACCCGGGCCGGGTCGGCAACCCTTGCGTCTGACGCATGGGTGGATTGCCTTATTCTGCCTGTTAAGTCCCCATTGAAAAGCGCATATAGAGGTCATCGAAGGACGCCGGAACGAAACGTTACTGACGTCACCAAAACCTTAGAAAGGGTCATGTCATGAACGTAGCACGCAGCTTCAACAATTGGCGCAAATATCGTCAGACGATCAACGAACTGGGCCGTATGAGCAGCCGTGAACTGCACGATCTCGGTATCGACCGCAGCCAGATTACCAGCGTTGCCCGCGCCGCTGTTGGCAAATAAACAAGTGGCACTTCCGTATTTTCAAGTCCCGAACGCCCGCCTTGCGGGCGTTTTTGTTTTTTACTGAATGTGACCTCATCCTTTAGCGCCCGGATCACTGCAAAGCATGCGAGAGGAGCGCATTCGTCGGCTACTCTCAAGCATCAAGACAATCCGCAGATTCAATATGTAGAGTGGACGAAGGTAGCATCCGTTTAGTCGCTCCACCGGATAGTGGCTACCCTTAGGTGGTATGCGTACAGCGCATATCAGTGCTGCAACCTTGTGCCTGTCAAATGCGCAGAAAAATGGTATCTTCATTTCATCGAAACGGATGTACCTCCTCCCACATCCTTTTCGTGAAGCGGGCGATCCTACTCCTCCTCCCAAAGGATTGCCCCGGGGACAGCGTCTATCCTCCTCCCAAGTCGCTGTTCATTTTTTCAGAAAGCCTGCCGCACCTCCTCCCGCGGCAGGCTTTTTTGTTTTCAGCCCGTTTTATGACCTTTTATCTACTCGAACGGCATCATGCCGATCGGGGTCACAGCGTGGGTGCCGGCGCGTTTGGCAATGGCATAAGCGAGGCACTGTTCTACCGCGTCCTGCGGCACTGGCTTTGAGATCACGCCCGCCCCGACACCAAGGTTAACGACGACCTCAGGGTTGGCGGTCATGAAGATCACGACCACACCGCTCTCGGAAAGTCTGCGGCCGATTTCAGGACCGGTCTGGCCGTCTGCCAGATTGACGTCAACGAAGGCGACGTCGGCGCTGCGTCCGAGTGCGATGGCATCGTCCAGACGGTTGGCAATGCCGATGACGTTGGCATCATCTTCGGCCTGCATGATTGAGTCTTCAATATCCATGGCAATCAGAAATTCGTCTTCCACGATCAGGACGCGAGGCTGTTGCGTGCTGTAACCTGGTTCTCTCTGCAAGACGTCTGCCAACATTGCCTGTCTCCATACTATGCGCTCATCGGGCGCTGTCGGCTAGCAAACACCCGTGAGGGTAACTCGTTCCAATTTGAGATAAACATAGTGAATGGAGTGTAAACGATGTCCCTTTTCGGCTATCAACACTCAATGGTGAAGCATTTGATTCGGTTTGGTTTTCATCCGGGGAAGGGGTGGGAGAACGTTGCCGTAGCGCATCTTTTGCCGCTTGTGCGCAAGTCTTTTGGCCGCAATCTGTCCTTAAGGCTTGCATGAAATTTCAAGGCGTTACCGTGTTGTTCCTGCGCCCAGGAAGACGCGCTGCAATGCCGCCGATCATTCGGGTGCCGATTATCTCTACGGCGCCGGACCCTATGAGTTGAGAAAGAGAACAAGACGATGACCCAGTCTCCGCGCGCCACCATTGCTCGCAATACCCCCAATATCGCTGTTGTCGGCGTCGGGGGTGGCGGTGGCAATGCGATCAACAACATGATCGCTGAAGGGATTGGCGGGGTGGATTTTATTGCAGCCAATACGGATGCGCAGGCGTTGAAGAAGACCAACGCTCCCCGCCTCGTCCAGCTCAGTTCAGAACTGACGGGCGGTCTGGGAGCGGGCGCCGATCCCGAGGTCGGCCGTCAGGCGGCGATCGATTCCCTCGATGAGATCATGGACCACCTCAGCGGTTACGACATGTGCTTTATCACCGCCGGCATGGGCGGCGGCACCGGTACCGGGGCTGCTCCGGTGATCGCTGAAGCCTGCAGGGCAAAGAACATCCTCACCGTCGGCGTCGTTACTCTGCCTTTCAGCTTCGAGGGCGCGCGCCGCATGCGCGCTGCCGAGTATGGCTTTGCCAACCTGCTCAATACGGCCGACACCGTCATCGTCATTCCCAACCAAAACCTGCTGCGCATCGCGGACGCCGGCACCACCTTTGAAAATGCTTTGAAGACTGCGGACAAGGTTCTGTCGCTCGGCGTGCGCTGCATCACCGATCTCATTCTGCGCGAAGGCCTGGTCAACCTTGATTTCGCCGATGTGCGTTACGTTATGAAGAACGGTGGCCGCGCGCTGATGGGAACCGCACAGGCCAAGGGAGAGAAGCGCGCGTCGGAAGCGGCGGCTGCAGCCATTGCCAATCCACTGCTCGGCGAACCTTCGCTGAAGGAAGCCCGCGGCGCGTTGGTCTCGATTTCCGGTGGCAACGACCTCACCCTTTACGAAATCGATGAAGCAATGACGCTCGTTCGCGAGGCCGTCAGCGAGGAAACGGACGTCGTAATGGGTGCGTCTTTTGATCCGACACTCGACGGCGCTTTCAAAATTTCCGTCGTGGCGACCGGTCTGCGTAACTGATCGCTGGCCGAAGCATTGTAGCAAGTCGTATCCTCGTTTATCGCACAATCCGCGCTCTGGACCGGCTTGCGACACAAATCGAATGATCTGAAGCCGTCGTGGGCAATTTCCGCGACGGCTTTCTGTTGTTTTTGAACGATTATTCCGGCATTCAAAGTCACAGCCGTGTCACGCCGCGTTGATAACGAAAAAAAATAATAGTACTCTTTATGTCGACAAGAGGGATTAATGATGACGGATATTATTGCTTCTGCAGAGCGCAAGCGCGGCTCCGGGGTTAAAATGGTTTATGACCTGCTGCGTGACGAGATTCTCGATCTCGTTCTGCCGCCGGGAAGCCCCATCGATGAAGTGCAGCTGGCCGAACGATTCAAAATGTCACGCACGCCCATCCGTGAAGCGCTGGTGCGCCTGTCGGGTGAGGGGCTGATCGATACGCTGCCCAACCGCTCGACCATGGTGTCGAATATCGATTTCTTGAACATGCACACCTATTTCGACGCTTTGGTCTTGATGTACCGCGTCACGACCCAACTGGCCGCGCAATACCACCGGCCGGAGGACCTTGCTGGCATTCGCGCGCATAACAAGGAGTTTGCCATAGCCGTTGAGGAGCAGGACGCACTGGCAATGATCTCCACCAACGCCGCCCTTCATCTTTCGATAGCGGAGGCCGGCCGCAACCCCTATTTCACCAGCCTCTTCAAGCGTCTGCTGGATGAGGGGCGACGTATCCTCAGGCTCTATTATCAATCCTACGAGGACCGCCTGCCTAAGCGCTTCGTCGATGACCATGAGGAAATGATCGCGGCGATCGCCGCGCGCGATATCGCTCTTTCAGAAAAATTGGCGCGTGAACACGCGGAACAGATCGTTCGCCAAGTGCAGAAACTGCTGGTGCGAAACGAGCGCCTCGAAATAAGTCTATAGCCTGTCGATTTCTTGTCGACAAATAAAATACAAGATAGTAATGTCCTCCTCGAAAGGGTGGCGCGGAGCCGCGACCATTCCTGAGAACCCTGTGCCTTAGGAGCTAATAATGACGGCCAGCATTTTTTCCGGCGTAATCCCTGCTTTGATGACCCCATGCAAGGCAGATCGCACACCTGATTTCGATGCGCTTGTCCGCAAGGGCAAGGAACTCATCGCCGACGGAATGTCCGCCGTCGTTTATTGCGGCTCCATGGGCGACTGGCCGCTCCTGACGGACGAGCAGCGCATGGAAGGCGTCGAGCGTCTGGTTAAGGCTGGCATTCCTGTCATCGTTGGTACCGGGGCGGTCAACACGGCATCTGCCGTTGCTCATGCTGCCCACGCCCAGAAGGTTGGCGCCAAGGGGTTGATGGTCATTCCCCGCGTCCTGTCGCGCGGTTCTGTTATCGCTGCGCAGAAGGCCCACTTCAAAGCCATTCTCTCGGCTGCTCCGGAAATCCCGGCCGTCATCTACAACAGCCCCTATTACGGCTTCGCGACCCGCGCCGATCTCTTCTTCGCGTTGCGCGCCGAGCATAAGAACCTCGTCGGTTTCAAGGAATTCGGCGGTCCCGCCGATATGCGTTATGCGGCTGAAAACATCACCAGCCGTGACGACGACGTGACCCTGATGATTGGCGTCGATACCGCCGTTTTCCATGGCTTCGTCAATTGCGGCGCAACCGGCGCCATCACCGGCATCGGCAATGTGCTGCCTAAGGAAGTCATTCATCTCTGCAAGCTGTCGCAGGCGGCCGCCAAGGGTGATGCGGATGCCCGCGCCCGCGCGCTGGAACTGGAGCAGGCGCTCGCCGTACTATCGTCCTTCGATGAAGGCCCGGATCTTGTCCTCTACTTCAAGCATATGATGGTGCTGAAGGGCGACAAGGAATACACGCTCCACTTCAACGAAACCGATGCGCTGACCGACAGCCAGCGCGGTTATGTCGAAGCGCAGTTCAAGCTGTTCAACAGCTGGTACGCTGACTGGAGCAAGCTTCCGGGCGCAGTGCAGGCCTGCAAGGCTGCCTGAGATATCGCTGCTGTGAAAGAAAGGCCCGCAACTGTGGGCCTTTTTTGCATGAGATGAGCCTTGATATTTCTCCTCCGTCATGCCGGACTAGATCCGGCATCCAGCCACGGCGCGTCTGCGCCGTGAAAGGACTTTTCCGCTATCAAGGACTTGATCGCGCTGGAAGCCGGATCTAGTCAGGTGTGCCGGCGCGGGGATGCTATGCAGTCGCAAAAAAAACGCTGAGTGACGTTGTCGCTATCAAGGCCCGCAATTGCGGGCCGTTTTTCATTTCCCCATCCAAATGTCAGGAGACCGCGTCCAGCCCCTTCTCCAGCAGTCGGTCAAGGCCGGCCATTTCGGCGGCGGTGAGCGTGATGCCTTCGTTTTCGGATTTGGCACGCGCCGCG
>NZ_JBQYSN010000130.1:0-10163 GCF_052686535.1 Agrobacterium sp. DKPNP3
TGCGCGCAGCGGTCGAGGACGCCAAAATCAAGCGCGAGGCCGCCGATTGGCTGGGCGTGGGCAGCGCCAACATGAAATTTCACGCTGCGGTGGTCGATCTCCTCGACAGTGCCCGGATCAGCGACTTTTACGAGCGTATCGCTGCGGAACTGAGGCTGTGTTTCGGCCTCCTGAAAGATCCCGAACAGCTTCATTCTCCCTTTGTCGACATGAACAGCAAAATCCTGTCGCTGATGGAGGAAGGCAAGGCGAAAGAGGCGGGCGACGAGATGGATATCTATCTCAATCTTTCCGAGCGCACGGTACTGAAGGCGCTCGAACGCGCCGTCGAACACGCCTCTTGAGGTGCGGGCGGCAGGTTTAGAAACGTTCCTTGCCGTACCGTCCCACTTTTGCAGATCGAGACGATTGCCAAGTTTGCTGCGCTGCGTCATCAATGCTGCCATGACGCTTCGCGACCTCACCATTCTTGTCATTGACGAAAACGCGATCCGCGCCTCCATCATCGAGGAGGGGCTACGCGAAGCTGGATATCAGCGCGTCACCGTCATCCATGAGGTGAACGGGGTCGCTCGCACCATCGAGACGCTGCAGCCCGATGTCATCTTCATTGATCTTGAAAATCCCAACCGTGATATGATGGAGCATCTTTTCCAGCTGACCCGCACGGTAAGCCGCCCCATCGCCATGTTTGTCGATCGTTCCGATACGGCCTCCATCGAGGCGGCCGTCGAGGCCGGGGTGTCGGCATATGTGGTCGACGGGCTGAAGAAGGAGCGGGTCAAGCCCATTCTCGATATGGCCGTCAGCCGATTCAATGCCTTCAGCCGCCTGCAGCGGGAACTTGCCGATGCAAAATCGGCGCTGGAGGAACGCAAGGTCGTGGAGCGGGCGAAGGGCATATTGATGAAGATGCGCGGCCTTTCCGAGGAACAGGCTTTTGCGCTTCTGCGGCAGACGGCGATGAACGAAAAAAAGAAGATTTCCGAGATCGCGCAAAGCGTGGTCACCGCGGCGGGTCTGTTGATGTGACGAACCTGCCGGCCGGACAATCAAGGAGTGCGTGAAATGGCGGCACCGGAATCAAATGGCGGCGAAACGCAAGCCCCTGGTTCACCGGCAATGGTCGGCAGCGACCGGCAAAAAATCCTGCGTGCAGGTTTTATTCCTCTTGTCGATGCGTCCGTTCTCATTGCTGCGGCTGAATTCGGTTTCGCCGAACGCGAGGGCCTGACGCTCGATCTCGTCAAGGATGTTTCCTGGGCGAATGTGCGCGACCGGCTGGCGTTTCGGCAATTCGATATCGCCCATATGCTGTCGCCGATGCCCGTCGCCTCCATGCTCGGGCTCGGCTCCAATCCGTCGCCGACAATCACGCCCTTTTCACTCGGACGTGGCGGAAATGCGATCACGCTTTCGACCCGGCTGTTTGCACGGATGAAGGCTTTGACCGGGCTTTCCGAAACGGCGGGAGCGCTCGAAAATGCCGAGGCGTTGAAGCGGGTGCTCGATGATATGCGCGCGCGCGGCGAACCGCCGCCGACGCTTGGCATGACCTATCCGTTTTCATCGCATAATTACGAGTTTCGCTACTGGCTTGCGGCTGGCGGCATCCATCCCGATCATGATGTGAAGCTTGTGGTGGTGCCGCCGCCCATGACCTCGGATGCGCTGGCGGCGGGCGCCATCGATGGCTTCTGTGTCGGTGCGCCATGGAACATTGTCGCTGCCGAGCGTGGTGTCGGCCGGATCGTGGCTGCCAAGCAGGATTTGTGGCCCTCCGCTCCCGAAAAAGTCATCGCCATGCGGCCGGAATGGGCGGAAAGCCAGCCGGAAACGGTGGGGAGGCTATTGACGGCGCTCGATGCCGCCGCAAGCTGGTGTGATAGCGCAGATAATCACGACGCGCTGAGTGGTGCGCTCGCCGATCCGCGTTATATCGGCGCGCCGCAAAGCATTATTCGCCGCGTGCTAGCGGGCGAATTCAGCATCGACAGCCAGGGCAACCGTCGGGTTATCGATAAATATTTTACCTTCCATGGCGACCACGCCAATTATCCGCGCCAAAGCCAGGCCCTGTGGATTTACAGCCAGATGGTCCGCTGGGGGCAGGCGGAATTGTCTGAGGCCGGTGTCAACGCCGCTCTCTCTGCCTATCGACCGGATATTTATCGGGCGGCTTTAGGTGACGGGAAAGCGCCTGACGATGCTGACATCCGCATCGAGGGGCAGGACGAGGGAGACCGTTTCGTGGATGGCGTCGTGTTCGATCCTGCCGATATAGCCAGTTATGTGAACAGCTTTGCCGTGCGCACATTTGCACCCGTTTCCGCCACTCCGGGCGAGGCATGATCGGCCTTTTGCCGTTCCATCTGCGCAAATTTCAAGCGCGCATCCCTCGAATTTGCACAAAGGAAAGACAAGAATGTCCCTGATTAAAATTTAATCATGCGGTTGATTTCGATAAATTGACATATATTTTCAATTATTTAGATTTCATTCTGTAAACTGGCACGCCGCTTGCTTCCCATTGTTTGCACCGGTCAACGGCGATCGGAGCAAGCAGGGCGCGGCATAGGCGCTTTCAAAGACATAGACGTCGCAAGGTTTTGCTGCCCGGAACACCTCCCGTTCCGAAGGCGCAAACACCGAGCGGCGTTTTTTTGTTTTCAGGTTTTTTCGCAAGCGAAAGCGTCACCCGCAGAGGTGGCCCAATAAGGGGAACATGCGAATGAAAAAGATATTCTCCGGCGATGTAAGTCGCCGCACGATACTAAAGGCGACAGCCACCGCCGCCCTTGTCAGCGCCGTGCGCGTGGCCTTTCCGTCCGGTGCTTTCGCAGCCACCGCTGAGCCCGAAGTGAAAGGCGCGAAAATCGGCTTTATCGCGCTCACTGATGCCGCCCCGCTGATCATTGCGGCGGAAAAGGGCCTGTTCGCCAAACACGGCATCCCGGATGTCGAGGTTCTAAAGCAGGCTTCCTGGGGTGCGACGCGCGACAATCTGGTGCTCGGCGGCGCTTCGAACGGCATCGACGGCGCGCATATCCTGACGCCGATGCCCTACCTGATGCATACCGGCAAGGTGACGCAGAACAATGTGCCGGTGCCGATGACGATCCTCGCGCGCCTCAATCTTGATAGCCAGGGCATCTCCGTCGCGAGGGAATATGCCGAGACCGGCGTTCAGCTGGATGCCTCCAAGCTGAAGGCGGTTTTCGAGAAGAAGAAGGCCGAAGGCAAGGAAATCAAGGCGGCCATGACCTTCCCCGGCGGCACCCATGATCTCTGGATCCGCTATTGGCTCGCCGCCGGCGGCATCGATCCGGACACGGATGTCTCCACCATCGTCGTTCCGCCGCCGCAGATGGTCGCCAACATGAAGGTCGGCAATATGGACGTCTTCTGCGTGGGCGAGCCGTGGAACGAGCAGCTCGTCAATCAGGGCATCGGTTTCACGGCCTGTACGACAGGCGAACTGTGGAAGGGCCATCCGGAAAAGGCGCTCGGCATGCGCGCCGACTGGGTGGAAAAGAACCCCAACGCCGCCAAGGCCTTGCTGATGGCGGTCATGGAAGCTCAAGCATGGTGCGACGAGATGGCCAACAAGGAGGAGATGTCCGCCATCCTCGGCAAACGCCAATGGTTCAACGTGCCGCCGAAGGACGTCCTCGGCCGCCTCAAGGGCAATATCAATTACGGCAACGGCCGGGTGCTCGAAAATACCGGCCTTCAAATGAAGTTCTGGCAGGACCATGCCTCCTATCCGTTCCACAGCCATGACAGCTGGTTCATCGCCGAAAACATCCGCTGGGGCAAATTCGCCCCCGACACGGACGTGAAGGCACTGGTTGAGCAGGTGAACCGCGAGGACATCTGGCGCGCGGCGGCGAAGGATCTCGGCGTAACCGATCTTCCCGCCTCCACCTCGCGCGGCAAGGAAACCTTCTTCGACGGCAAGGTCTTCGACCCGGAAAATCCGTCTGCCTATCTCGAAAGCCTTTCCATCAAGGCGGCCTCCTGAGGAGGAGACCGGGCATCGCCCTTCATCCGCCAGTGCCCGCCTTTCGGCGGCCGAGACTGAAGACCGGATGAAGGGCGAGCCCAGACCGCAACCGAAATCAAGAGGAAACGCCCATGTCCGCATTGGCCCGAAAATTCAACGAAGAGCCGCAGCAGCCGGCAGTACGCAAGGCAAACGTCGTGGCGCTCGCGCCGAAGCAGTTGCCGCGCATCGATCTGCGCAACTGGGGTGCGATCGCGGCCCGCAACATCCTCCCACCCTTCGTCGTCCTCGCCATTCTGCTCGGGGTCTGGCAATTGCTCTGTTCCGCCCCCGGCGCCTCCCTGCCGCCGCCGAGCCAGGTCTTCGAGGAGAGCTACGATCTCATCGTCTCGCCGTTTTTCCAGAATGGTTCGCAGGATATCGGCCTTGGCCTGCGTGTCCTCGTCTCGCTCGAGCGGGTGGCTTACGGTTTCGGCCTTGCCGCTATCGCGGGCATCATCCTCGGGGCTGTGATCGGCCAGTCGGTCTGGGCGATGCGCGGTCTCGACCCGATCTTCCAGGTGCTGCGCACCGTGCCGCCGCTCGCCTGGCTGCCGCTGTCGCTGGCCGCATTTCAGGACAGCAATCCGTCGGCGATCTTCGTGATCTTCATCACCTCCGTCTGGCCGGTCATCATCAATACGGCGGTCGGCGTGCGCAACATTCCGCAGGATTACCGCAACGTGGCGCAGGTGCTGCGGCTCAACCAGCTGGAATTCTTCTTCAAGATCATGCTGCCTTCGGCGGCACCCTACATCTTCACCGGCCTGCGCATCGGTGTCGGCCTTTCGTGGCTGGCGATCGTCGCGGCGGAAATGCTAACCGGCGGTGTCGGCATCGGTTTCTTCATCTGGGATGCGTGGAATTCCTCGCGTCTGCCCGACATCATCGTGGCGCTCGCCTATATCGGCGTCGTCGGCTTCATGCTCGACAAGTTGGTGGCGGCGCTCGCCAAGGTCATCACCCGCGGCGCTGCGGCGAATTGAGAGGGCGACGATTATGAACGCTTATCTGAAGCTCGATCACATCGACAAATATTTCGACAAGGGCGGCTCGCGCGCCGAGGTGCTGAAAGGTATCAACCTCACCATCGAAAAAGGCGAATTCGTTTCGGTCATCGGCCACTCCGGCTGCGGCAAATCCACGATGCTCAACCTCATCGCCGGGCTGACGAAGGTTTCGGCCGGTGCCGTTCTGCTCGAAAACCGTGAGGTCAACGAGCCGGGGCCGGAGCGCGCCGTGGTGTTTCAGAACCACAGCCTGCTGCCGTGGCTTTCGGTCTATGAAAACGTCAATCTCGCCGTAGACAAGGTGTTCAGCAGGACAAAAACACGTGCCGAACGCCATGACTGGGTCATGCGTAATCTCGATCTCGTGCAGATGGCACATGCCAGGGACAAGAAACCCTCGGAAATTTCCGGCGGCATGAAGCAGCGCGTCGGCATCGCCCGGGCGCTCGCCATGGAACCGAAGATCCTGCTGCTGGACGAGCCTTTCGGGGCGCTCGACGCGCTGACCCGCGCCCATCTTCAGGACGCCGTGATGGAAATCCACGCCCGGCTCGGCAACACCATGGTCATGGTCACCCATGATGTCGATGAGGCGGTGCTGCTTTCCGATCGCATCGTGATGATGACCAACGGTCCCGCCGCCCATATCGGCGAGGTGCTGGACGTGCCGCTCGCCCGCCCGCGCGACCGCATCGAGCTTGCATCCGACAAGACCTACCTCAAATGCCGCGAGGCCGTGCTGAAGTTCCTTTACGAACGTCACCGCTTCGTCGAAGCCGCGGAGTAACAATCATGACGCAAAAACTCGTCATCATCGGTAATGGCATGGCGCCGGGACGCATGCTGGAGAAACTGTTCGAAACCGCTCCCGGCCTTTACGACGTCACCATTTTCAACGCCGAGCCGCGCGTCAATTACGACCGTATCATGCTCTCGCCGGTCCTCTCGGGCGAAAAGAGCTACGAGGACATCGTCATCCATGATGACGGCTGGTATGCGGCCAATAACGTCACCCTGCACAAGGGTGCCAAAGTGACGGGCATCGACCGCGACAAGAAGACCGTCAGCAGCGAAAACGGCATCACGGTTTCCTACGACAGACTGGTGATCGCCACCGGTTCCCTGCCCTTCATCATCCCCGTCCCCGGCCATCAGCTTCCGGGCGTGCTCGCCTACCGAGATCTCGACGATGTGACGAAGATGCTCGAAATCGCCAAGGGAAAAGGCCGTGCCATCGTCATCGGTGCCGGCCTTCTCGGGCTGGAAGCCGCCTATGGTCTCAAGCGCCAGGGCATGGATGTGACTGTCATTCATCTGATGCCGACGATCATGGAGCGCCAGCTCGATCCGGCAGCGGCCTATCTGTTGGAAAGGGCGCTCACCGAGCGCGGCATCGACATCATCACCAAGGCCAACACCAAATGCATTCTCGGTGAGGAAAAGGTCGAAGGCATCGAGCTGGAGGACGGCCGGATCATCAAGGGCGACATGGTCGTGATGGCGGTCGGCATTCGCCCGGCTTCCAGTCTTGCCAAGGACGCTGGTCTCGCCGTCAATCGCGGCATCGTCGTCGATGACGGCATGATGACCTCGGACGCTTCGATCTACGCGCTCGGCGAATGCGCCGAGCATCGCGGCATGTGCTACGGGCTGGTTGCACCGCTTTACGAATCGGCACGGGTACTGGCCGACCGTCTCTGCGGCGGCTCGGCCGAATACCACGGCTCCGTCACCAACACGAAATTGAAGGTCACCGGCATCAACCTGTTTTCCGCCGGCGATTTCGCCGAAGGCGACGACCGCGAGGAAATCGTGCTGCGCGATGCCACCGCCGGTGTCTATAAGCGCCTGATCCTCAAGGAAAACCGCATCATCGGCGCGGTGCTTTACGGCGAGACGGCGGACGGCTCGTGGTTCTTCGATCTGATGAAGAAATCGACCGATATTTCCGCCATGCGCGAAACCCTTATTTTCGGTCAGGCCTATCAGGGAGGGTCGCCGCTGGACCCTATGGCGGCCGTTGCAGCCTTGCCGGATGATGCGGAAATCTGCGGCTGCAACGGCGTCTGCAAGGGCAAGATCACCTCGGCAATCACGTCCAAGGGGCTGACGTCGCTCGACGATGTGCGCGCCCACACCAAGGCGTCCGCCTCCTGCGGCAATTGCACCGGTCTTGTCGAGCAGCTGATGACGATAACGCTCGGCGACGGCTACAATCCCGCTGCCGTGCAGCCTATGTGCAAATGTACCGATCTCGGCCATGACGATGTGCGCCTGCTTATCAAGGCCAAGGGCCTGAAGACCATTCCCGCCGTCATGCAGGAATTGGAATGGAAGACCTCCTGCGGCTGCGCCAAGTGCCGGCCGGCGCTCAATTATTATCTCGTCTGCGATTTTCCGGACGAATATGCCGATGATTACCAGTCGCGCTACATCAATGAGCGCGTTCACGCCAATATCCAGAAGGACGGCACCTATTCCGTGGTGCCGCGCATGTGGGGCGGCGTCACCTCCTCCTCCGAGCTTCGGGCGATTGCCGATGTGGTCGACAAGTTCGATATTGCGATGGTGAAGGTGACGGGCGGCCAGCGTATCGACCTTCTCGGCATCGAGAAGGAGGATCTGCCCGCCGTCTGGGCCGATCTCGGCAAGGCCGGCTTCATTTCCGGTCAGGCCTACGCCAAGGGCTTGCGCACGGTAAAAACCTGTGTCGGTCAGCAGTGGTGCCGTTTCGGCACGCAGGATTCGACCGGGCTCGGCATCCGCATCGAAAAATTCATGTGGGGCTCGTGGACGCCCGCCAAGCTGAAGCTCGCCGTTTCCGGCTGTCCGCGCAACTGCGCGGAGGCCACCTGCAAGGATATCGGCGTCATCTGCGTCGATTCCGGTTTCGAGATCCATTTCGCCGGCGCCGCCGGTCTCGATATCAAGGGCACGGAAGTGCTCGGTCTCGTCCACACCGAGGACGAGGCGCTGGAGCATATCGTGGCGCTGACGCAGATGTATCGCGAACAGGCCCGCTATCTCGAGCGCATCTACAAATGGGCCAAGCGGATCGGTTACGACGAAATCCGCCGCCAGATCATGGACGATGCGGAAAAGCGCAAGGCCTATTTCGACCGCTTCGTCTTCAGCCAGCAATTCGCGCAGGTCGATCCCTGGTCGGAACGCGTATCCGGCCACGACAAGCACGAATTCACGTCCATGGCGGCGATCGGTTTCAGCGAGGCGGCGGAGTGAGAACGATGGACAGTAACTGGATCGATATTGGCGATATCTCCGACATTCCCCTGCGCGGCGCGCGCTGCGTGAAGACGCCGATGGGCAAGATCGCCGTGTTCCGCACGGCGGAAGATCAGGTCTTCGCGATTGAGGACCATTGCCCGCATAAGGGCGGGCCGCTCTCCCAGGGCATCGTGCATGGGGCTTCGGTGACGTGTCCCCTGCACAATTGGGTCATTTCGCTGGAGACCGGCAAGGCGCTGGGGGCTGATGAGGGCGAGGTAAGGACGATTCCGATACGCAATCTCGACGGAAGGCTTTCGATAGCGCTCGAAACTTTGATGATAGCGGCGGAGTGAATGGCGATGGCAGTGAGTTTACCCCCTTCTGTCCTGCCGGGCATCTCCTCCTCAAGGGGGGAGATCGACAAGCGGCAGACTTTCCGCTTCATCTCTACGGTCGGCGACCTAAACTGTGAAACGAAGTCCGTGCCGCAAGTGATCTCCCCCCTTGAGGGGAAGATGTCCGGCAGGACAGAGGGGGGTAAGCGCCACATACCGAGGCGGGGTAAACAGCACTTACTGAGAGGGCAAACCCATGCCCGTTGAAACCAAAACCACCTGTCCCTATTGCGGCGTCGGCTGCGGCGTCATCGCCACCGTCAATGATTCCGGCGTCGTTTCCATCAAAGGCGATCCGGACCACCCCGCCAATGTCGGAAGGCTTTGCTCCAAGGGTTCGGCTCTCGCCGAAACCATCGATCTCGACGGCCGCCTTCTTCATCCTGAAATTCACGGAAAACCGGCCGCATGGGAAGAGGCGCTCGATTTCATCGCTTCCCGCTTTTCTCAAGCCATCGCCGAGCATGGCCCGGATTCGGTCGGCTTTTACGTCTCCGGCCAATTGCTGACGGAAGATTATTACCTGGCGAACAAGCTGATGAAGGGTTTCATAGGCTCGGCCAATATCGACACCAATTCAAGGCTTTGCATGTCGTCCTCCGTCGCCGGCCACCGCCGCGCTTTTGGGGCCGATACGGTGCCGGGCACCTATGAGGATATGGAGCTTGCCGATCTGGTGATCCTCACCGGCTCCAACCTCGCCTGGTGCCACCCGGTTCTCTATCAGCGGCTTTCGGCCGCCAAGGCGGCGCGGCCGAAAATGAAGGTCGTCGTCATCGATCCGCGCCGGACGATGAGCGCCGATATTGCCGATATGCACCTTGCCATCCGCCCCGATGGAGATGTCGCGCTGTTTACCGGCCTGCTGGCGCATCTTTCCGGCAGTTCGGCCATCGATCGCGCTTATGTGCAAAACCATACAGTCGGCTTCGACGCCGCCATGCAGGCCGCACGCGCGCATAGTCCGACGGAAATCGCGGCGGCCACCGGCCTGACCATCGCCGAACTGATATCCTTTTACGAAGTGTTCGAACGCACGGAAAAAACCGTCACCTGCTACAGCCAGGGCGTCAACCAGTCTGAAAGCGGCACCGACAAGGTCAACGCTATCATCAATTGCCACCTTGCCACCGGCCGCATCGGCAGGCCGGGCATGGGTCCCTTTTCGCTGACCGGCCAGCCGAACGCCATGGGTGGGCGCGAAGTCGGCGGGCTGGCCAACATGCTGGCCGCCCATATGGCTATCGAAAATGCCGAGGATCGCGACCGCGTGCGACGCTTCTGGGCCTCGCCCGCCATTGCGGAAAAACCCGGACTGAAGGCGGTGGACATGTTCAGGGCCGTGGCCGACGGTCGCATAAAGGCGCTGTGGATCATGGCCACCAATCCGGTGGTTTCCATGCCGGATGCCGGCGCCGTCGAGGCGGCCATCAAGGCCTGTCCTTTCGTCGTGGTGTCCGATGTCATGGCGAGTACCGATACGGC
>NZ_JBQYSN010000131.1:0-10162 GCF_052686535.1 Agrobacterium sp. DKPNP3
GAGTCTACTGTCACAGGGAATGGAAGGTGACGCCCGGCGTCATCCTTCCATTCCCTGTGACATGGTCAGATGCCTTCAGCCGACGATTGGCCTGCCATCACCTTGCGGATCGCGTTGATGGTCCGTTCTTCAACGTCTCGTGGCAAATCATGACCCATGCCCTCGATGGGCAGGTAGACCGCGTTCGGTATGGAGCGCGCCGTGTCCTGACCGCAGGCGGGCGGGATCAATGGATCATCGACGCCGTGGATGACAAGTGTCGGGACCGTGATGTTTGCGAGGTGTGCTCGCCGGTCTCCAGCCACCGCCATGGCAGCGATCTGCCGCGCAGTGCCTCCCGGATCGTAGCTACGCCTTACTTCATCAAGGAGCATGGCGCGATGGGCCTCTTCATCGAAGGGATAACCCGTCCCGGCGATTCTGCGCGCGAACGCGAGGCGCACCGCGAGAAAGCCTTCCGGATCGATCATAGGATCAGGCGCAGGGCGCATCATCATCGCCATGACATCGGGCGCCGCCTGCGGCAGGACCGGATTGCCGGTGCTCGACATGATCGACGTCAGCGAAAGGACCCGATCCGCATGTTCGCTCGCGAGAACCTGCGCGATCATTCCCCCCATTGAGCGCCCGACGACATGCGCCTTGGCAATCCCGAGCGCATCAAGCAGGCCGATCGCATCCGCTGCCATGTCGTCAAGCGTATACGGCACATCAGGTCTGCGCCCGGCCATCAGGGAAGTTGCGAGCGCGCCGAAATCCGGAGCGGGCGAAGCGCTGAAATGCGTCGAGCGGCCCGCATCGCGGTTGTCGAAACGGATCACGCGATAGCCTCGTGCGGCCAGCCCTCTACAGAAAGGCTCGGACCAGCGGATCATCTGCGTTCCAAGCCCCGAAATCAGCAGGATCGTTTCCGCATCGGCATAGCCGAAACTGTCCCACGCGAGCTCGATGCCATTGGCCTTTACAATATTCATGACCTCGCTCCTCCGGCGGGTAGCTCCATTTCGGACAATGGCAGAAGTCGAGAATCCATCACCGCCGCTGTACGGTGACCAAGTCCAGCGAGATAGCCCTTATGGCTGGCGAAGGAGAGGAAGGACGCAGCACTGGCCTGCCTGATCATCATCGTCAGATCCCAATGTTCATCGGCCGGGCCGATCAGGAAGGGACCGCCATGGCCGAGAAAGAGGAGATCGCCGCCGGTTTCTCGTAAGAAGGGCAGTGTGTGCTCAACATAGAGATTGAAGGCCTCAGCACCGCTGATCGGCCTGGCAGGTGCCAGCTCAGGGTGGCCCGAATAATCGGCGACACCCCTGAAGCGCAGCAGGTTGAGCATCACGACGGGACCGGCAAGGTTGCGGTGTACGAACCTGCGGCCAGCCTCCTGTGTCGGTTCGAGGTAGGAAATGGAGTCGGCTCTGGTCATCGGTGTTCCGTTGAATGGCGGGTTAAGCGCTCTGGTTCTCCCCAGCGCCGAAGGCGAGACGCAGCGCATAGGTGCGGATGTCTTCAGGCCAAGTTGCGATCTGTTGTTCCAATGATGTCCGATCGTCGGCGAAGAGGGCCCGGGTCGCTTCTTCGTATCCGGGCAGATCTCCCGCGATCGCCTGCATGAATTGATACGCAGCCTCTTGCGCCGCCTGCCTCTGCTGGCGGGGGCTCGCTGTCTTACGCGCTTCGTCGACGATACGCCTCAGTGTCGCCGACGCCCCGCCGGGCTGGTTCGTCAGCCAGTCCCACTGCCGGGGCAGCAAGGTCACCTCTCGGGCGACGACACCGAGCTTCGGTCGGCCACGCGGCGCGAGGCTCCGAATTTCCTCCGACTCCGTCGGGCCCGGCGCGACCTCGGTTTTGGGGCGGTAGCGTCCTGGGTACGC
The DNA here is from genome assembly GCF_052686535.1 of Agrobacterium sp. DKPNP3. Taxonomy (NCBI): domain Bacteria; kingdom Pseudomonadati; phylum Pseudomonadota; class Alphaproteobacteria; order Hyphomicrobiales; family Rhizobiaceae; genus Agrobacterium; species Agrobacterium sp. DKPNP3. The sequence continues at coordinate 1,878 of NZ_JBQYSN010000131.1, forward strand.
CTTCGGAGGTTGCGATAACCTTTCAAGAACTTCTTCATCGCTTCCGCGCAAATCAAGGTCGATGGGACGCCCCGTCGTGTCATCGAAGACGAGGACTGCGCCAACCTCATCTGGAGAGCGCTTTACCGCCAAAGCAACCTCGGATAACGGCGCGCTCAGCAGGAATCTTTCCCCGGCAAACGCCGTACAGGTCTTTGTAGCGGGATCGAACATTGCGCACTCCCTTTGATAGAGAAGCGATTAATACCCGGACAAAATTGACACGTCAATTATATCCGGGTAAAAATATACCGCTGTTGCGCCCGCGCGGCGAATGGCGGCTCCGACGAGGCCATTAGTGTCAGCCTCCGGAGAAACTTGCGCGCAGTTCATATCAGAGGCAGCACTCGTAAATTTCTAAGGCATACAATGACGTCGCTCACAAAATGGGTCCTCGAAGGAATAACCCTGGACGGGCGAGCGGTTGGTTTGCTCTTAAAAGCAGTCGAACACCGGTATACTTTCATTCCGAATGCGTGCCGGCAGATAGACGGGGCAGATCAAGCACCTGGTTCATTGGTAATGTCGGCAAAGGGGCCGTGAGGGGACTGTCCGCTATTGCGGAGCCGACTGGCGATAGCGGACATCCAGGCATGAGGCGATACGGTCCGAGTTCAGCCCAAACCGGTCATTGTGGGCTGGGATCCGACAGACTGCTGCCTTCGTTCCGCACGTAGAGCCTTCGTTGAAAAAGTCTGACAGCAGACATCGCTCACTTTGAAGTCTACTTTTCTCAATGCACCCATTTCAATTGATTGGGAGTGGCGCAAAACCTCCGCCGCTGAGTGTCGAGAAGGCGCAAAGACAACTAAACTTCAATGCGTCTTCCGGCGCTCCTAGCCGGTCCTATGTGATTGAATGCAAGCTAGGTGAGCCAGATATAGAGCCACAATGCGACGGTGAAGGTCGCGGAGACAAGAAAAGTGAGGGAGGCTGAGCGACGGGAGGCGGATCGCTCAAATCCCTTTGCCGTATCCATGAAGAGGTGGCGCATGCCAGAGGCCATGTGCTGGAACAGTGTCCATGTCAGGCCGATCAAGATGAACTGTCCCACCCAGCTTCCCGCGAACCCGCAGAAGGTTTCGTATGCTTCGGGTCCCGTCGCAAGCGATGTCAGGTACCACGTCAACATCACCGTGCCCGCGAAGTAGAGACCCACTCCCGTTATTCGATGGGTGATGGAGGCAATGGCCCAAATCTGCCAACGCCATACTGTTAGATGTGGCGAAACGGGTCTGGGGCGACGGGCTGACATGAGATTTTCTAACTCGACTCTCGAGAATTCAAATACGTTTTGAATTCAAATACACTATGTATCTGAAAACGGCAATGCTATGCCACTCTTTATGAAGCAGGCTAAGATCACAAAACCACGCCTGACGCGGGTAGAGAGCCGAGCGCTGACGCGGCAAAAACTGCTCGACTGTGCCCAAAGCGTCTTTCTGCGGGAAGGATATTCCGGAGCGACAATTGAGGAAATTTCCGCGGAGGCAGGCTACACGCGTGGCGCTTTCTATGCGCATTTCAAGTCAAAGGAAGATGTGCTTCTGGAAATCATCTCCTCGCAGGCCGATAAAGTCACGCCGATCCTGATCGAGCGCATCGAGGCGGCTTCATCTCCGTCGGCCATGGTGGAGTTCCTGTCGGAATGGGCGCAAGAGCGAAGTCAGACCCAGAGTTTGTCTTTCATGATGTTGGAGGCGATGCAGCAGGCACAGCGCAGCGGCGCTCTGGATAAGCGATACGCGGCTCTCTTCAACAGGAACTGGCGTAGCGTTGGCGAAGCAATGCGACCGTTTTTTCCCGACCAGCGGCTACCCTGCACAGCCGAGGAACTCGTGGCGATCATTGTTGCGCTGTCCTACAATCCTGTTGTCAGCGGTGCGAGCGGACACAAGGCAGGCAGATTGGTGGAATTGGTTCTGGCAGCATTTTTGAAGGACGCCTGACCGGGGAGTTCAGCCCCGTTCGCTTCCCGTGTTGAAGGCCTGCGCATTTGAATTCCGTAGGTGCCGTAGAACAAGATTGCGTGTGCGCTATCAAGTCCGAAACCATTCGGACATGAAGTCGACGAAGCTGCGGGTGGTTGAGGGAACGAGGGAACGGCTTGGAAGGATTGCGTTCAACGGCAGCGATCGCGCAGACCACATCGGCAAAATCCGCTGCAATCGTCCTTCGCGAAGGTCATCCTCTACCAAAAAGGAAGGCGCCAGTAGAGGCCCGCGGCCTCGCCGCGCAAGGTCGAGTAGAAAGGCGATATCCGAAGCACTCACCCTGCCGCTGAGGCGTATGCTAACTTGTTGGCCGTCAGCGTTTGCTAATGTTATCTGGTTCGGACGGGCCGTTTGCGTGTAGATCAGAACGTCGTGACCTTCTAGGTCCTCTGGCTTCGAAAGCCCTGGTATGCTGGCGAGATACTCGGGTGACGCAACAAGCAAAAGTGCAAACTCTGCCAGCCGCCGTGCCATTAGAGCACTATCTGGGAGCGTTCCGAGGCGAAGGGCCACATCAATGCCTTCTCCAATTACATCTGCGACGCGTTCCGTCAGGTCGAGTGAAAGCGACACACCGGGATACGCGTCCAAGTAGCGATCAAGCGCGGGTAAGAGAACAGCATTGGCGAATGCGAGCGGGGCGGTGAGACGTAGCAGTCCCGTTGGCTTGATCTGCAATGTCGCAGCTTCGGCCTCGGTGCTAGCAATCTCGTCTAAAATTGTTGCGCATCGGTTCAGATAAGCTTGCCCAGCCGGAGTAAGGGCAAGCTTTCGAGTTGAGCGGTTCAGCAGTCGCACACCAAGGCGATCTTCAAGTGATTTAAGGTGCCGGCTTGCCATTTCGGCTGACATCCCCTGCCTACGGGCAGCCGCAGCGAGGCTTCCCTGCTCAGCCGCCTCACGGAAAATCGTCATACTGGTCAGCTTGTCCAAAGCCATTATCCACTCCGGTGCAGGAATGTTTCAATTCTTAACATGATTATCACATTAGCGTTCATGCCGTACAACGTGAGCGTCAACTTTGAAACGGAGGTGAGCATGTCCAGGTTCATTACCACCAGCAACGCGAGGATCCACGTCATTGACGAAGGACATGGAGATATCGTTTTCGTATTTCTTCATTATTGGGGTGGCAGCGCCCGCACCTGGCACCACGTTGTCAATGGTCTTCGCGACAAGGCCCGATGCATTCGGATCGACCTCCGCGGATGGGGCAGATCCGTGGCGCAAAATGAACGCTATGATCTTGAGACCATGGCCGAAGACGTGTCCGAGGTTATCTCGGCCCTTGGGCTGAAGCGGGTGGTCCTTGTCGGCCATTCCATGGGAGGCAAGATCGCGCAGATCTTGGCTTCAAAGCAGGGTCTGGACCCCGAAGCTCTCATACTCGTTGCCCCATCTCCGCCAACCGGCATGCCCGTGCCACGAGATATCCGCGAGCAGATGCTCACATCTTACCAGTCTCCAGAGGGGGTCGCCCAAGCCCTCAGGATTCTTGCTAATAACTCGCTCTCTTCCCAAGACCGCGCGATAGTGCTTGAGGATACGCTTGCAGGTGCTGAAGGCGCAAAACGCGAATGGATTGAACGTGGGATGGTCGAGGCGCTGAAGGCGGACGTGTCGAACATAATTGCACCGGTCCAAATCCTCGTGGGCGACGAAGACAAGGTTGAGCGAGTGGAAGCTTTGCGCAGCATCTACTCCAGCATTTTGCCGGAGGCGCACATCGAAGTGTTAGCCGACACGGGTCATCTCTCGCCCCTTGAAAACCCCAAGGCTATCGTTCTTGCTTGTGAGCGCGAACTTGCAAGATTGGCCACGGCCTTCTGACCAACGCGTTGGTTTGTCAGAAGGCCTTGTGAAGCTGAGGTTTCATTCAGCAGGTTCGACGTTCGCTAGGAACTCAATTGTGCCGAAATCAAGGGGCGACTATCGGGTTGATAGTCGCTCTTGCGCCTTCGGGTCACAGCTATCGCCACCTTCCAGCCTCCAAGCTCAGAGCAGCTTATGTCTCCTTTTGGCGCTTCTGCGCCGTGACGACGTCCGGCCCAATGCGGTCATACGTTTGTTGTGACGGGATGCAAGAGAGTGGCGGCCATTCCTCGCGGAAAGAAATCATGTTGACACTTCTGGCCTTCCACGGCTCGGGGCGAGACGAAACCGATTTGGTTGAGTTTTGCCGCAAGCTCGCACCTAACGCCCACTTACATGCTCCTCGCGGTCAGTTTGCACAGGCGGATGGGTTCACCTTCTTCAGACGCCAGCCTGATCGGAGCATTGCTGCTGCCGAAGTCGTGAGCCTGGCAATGGATTGGATTGCGCAAGAGATCGAGGCGGATCGCCCGACCTCAGGCGATATCATTGCGGTGGGATATTCTAGCGGTGCAATATTTGCTGAAGCGCTGCTCTCTGTTGCTCCTGAGATGTTTGCAGGGGCAATTCTCTTGCGCCCCGAACCCCTATCACCGGGCTTCGGTTTTCCGCGGATGCCGGAGAAACCAATTCTTATTGTGGCCGGTGAGCGCGACGAGCGACGCCGCCCCGACGACGCTGCCGTTCTTGCTGGGCAATTGCACAGAGCTGGGGCCATCGTTTCACTGCATATCATCGATGCTGGTCATGGATGGGCCCGGGACGACGTAGATCTTATATTAGGGCGCTCCTGGCTAGCGACCCTTCCCGCGAAATGACGTCTGCTGTGGCGCGAGGCGGAAGACGCCTGGCGGCCCTTAGCCGACGTCTGACCTGCTTGCGCCGCAGCGAAACCGACCTGGACTGGTTGGCGCATATGCAATTCAGCGGCGAGCCGCGCCGCACGGATGGCGCCGCGGTCTGACATAGTCGTTCCTGCACATTTCAGCCGTCAGTCGAGACCGTGATGGCTTTCCAGGTTTCGATCTCCTGCTGCATGCGCTTAATCCTGTCAGAGACGAGTTTGAGGGCGTCGCTGCCAAGCAAGAGCTGCGGCGGCGGATTTTCGGACGCGACAAGATCCAGGACAGCCTCTGCAAGCTTCGCAGGATCACCGAGCTGCTTGCCGCTCTTTTCCTGACGTGCCGCTCGGATCGGATCAAACAACGCGTCGTAGTCCGAAATAGATCTTTCCGTGCGGATCATCGAACGCCCGGCCCAGTCTGTTCGAAACGAGCCTGGGCAGAGTGTGGTGACGTGCACCCCAAAGGGCGCCATTTCTGAGCGCATGACCTCGGAGATTCCCTGGAGGGCGAACTTGCTGCCACAATAGTAGCCAATGCCGGGCATGGTGATCATTCCGCCCATTGAGGTGACGTTGACGATAAAACCGTGACGTCTTTGACGGAAACGCGGCAGAAAAGCCTTCGCCACTGCGACCGCTCCGAATACGTTCACTTCGAACTGGTGCCGCATCTCTTCCAGCGGCGACTCTTCCAGGATGCCCTCATGGCCGTAGCCGGCATTGTTGATCAGGACGTCCACTGGCCCGTAGTCTGCCTCAACTTGTTCGACGACATCGGGTATCCGGTAGAATTCGGTGACGTCACATAGAACGGAACGGATGGCAGGCAGGCGTTCTGCAAAGCTTGCCCGCGAAGCTTCGGAGCGAATGGTACCGACAACCGTGTGGCCTTGTTTGCTGGCTGCCGTAGCTATTGCAAGACCGAAGCCCGAATTGGCACCGGTGATGAAAAAGGTCTTCTTAGACATGCGCGACATCCTCTTATTGTTTGATCGTTGCCGTTGACTGATAATCTCCCCGTCGCAGCCTGATGAGAGCAATTTCTATGACTTCATTGCCAAATCCTATGAATTTCGAAAGCCAGAGGCTTGTTCGTCGGCGGCTGCTGGAGTTGGCAGGACTGCTCGCCTCAGATGAGGGTTACAATCTGACGAGACTTCCCGGCCTTCGCATTCTGAAGACGGAAATGGTGCTTCATGACGTCCCGGTGCTCTACAAGCCGGGGGCCGTCTTCGTGTTGCAAGGACGGAAGCAGGGCATTCTGGAAGGCGACGTCTATCTCTACGACGAGGAGCACTATCTCTCGGTCTCCGTGCCCGTTCCGTTCCGTATGGAATCCGTCGCCAGCGTGGATCGACCGCTGCTGGCGATCTATGTGGAATTCGACATGCAGTTAGCGGCCGAGATCGCCTCCGTCATCGAGACTCGGTCCTCCGGGACGTCGGCCGCCAGGGCAAGAAGTCTCGTATCCAGCAAGATGGGACCCGATATCCTGGACGTTTTGCTGCGACTGCTGAATGCCCTGACTGATCCTGTAGAGACTGCGGTGCTGGGCAAGGGCATCTTGCGCGAGCTACACTATCGGGTTCTCGTCGGCCCACAGGGTGGGGCGATGATCTCAGCCCTACAGCAGAGAGGTACGCTCGGAAAAATCGTGCAAAGCCTTGCACGGCTGCGTGAGACGTACCGCTCAGACGTCTCCGTCGCAGATCTGGCAAGCGAGGCTGGCATGAGCGTTCCGTCCTATCACGCCCATTTCAAAGCCCTGACCGGCAGTAGCCCGATGCAATACGTCAAGGCCATGCGGCTTCATGAGGCCAGATTGATGATTGCGCGCCAGGACATGGCGATCGCGGAAGTCGCTCTCTCGGTTGGCTATGTCAGCCCCGCTCAGTTCAGCCGCGACTTCAAACGGCACTTCCGCCGCACAGCTTCGGAAGAGGCGAGATGGGTCCGACAGCATCTTGGCGCGCTGGCGTTTGGAGCATAGAGCGTTGGTCCACTCTTGGCGCTTCGGCGCCATGCGGCCGCCGGCGTAACCAAGTTCGTTACCGTGACAAATAAGCCAATTAATTAGCGAACAGCTCCAACGGGAGTGTCACTGACGCGAACCGATAGTTCCCCCAACAATAGCGAGGCGGCACCCGCCAGGAAGACGCCACCTGCCAGAACGCTTACAGTTCCGTCATAGAGCGGACCCAGCCCGATAGCAAAGAGCGACGCAACCAAGCTCGATCCCGATGCGATTAGGGAAGCCCCGAGGCCGGCGACCTGTCCGAGCGAGCGCATCGCCATTGCGTTGAGATTCCCGAACAGGATGCCGATCGCGAAGAAGGCTGCGAACCCGAAGAGCAGAAGGAGCGTGAGTGGTGGTCGGCCGTCGAAGGCGATCGATGCGGCCAGCATTAGCAATCCGGCAAGCGTAAGGCCGAGGAACCCGCACCGCGCCATCGTGTCCATCCCGAAGCGCCCGACAAGCCGACCGTCAAGGTAGGAGGCAAGCCCGATTCCGCCGGCGAGCAGGGCAAAGTGAAATGGATGTCGTTTTGCATTTAATCGCGAGACACCGCATGCAATAATTTCAACAAGATAGCGCGGCACTTAAATTGAGATTGGGCATTTAATTTGAGATTCTGGCTTCGATTTTGGCACTTAATGTGAGATTACCCGCCGAGGAAAACATGGCTGGCTGCGGCCAAGCTTCATCAGAAAATCCCAGATGTCACAAACGGTTATGGAAGGTCCGGATGGCGTCAAGTGCCGAAAATCGCGCCAAAAAATCTCAAATTAAGTGCCATAACCTGCCGGAACGGGCGCATTCTTACGGTTAAATGCCAAGCGACAGATGGAGCCCGCCTTGGTCAGCAGATGGCATGCCGCCAGATTCAGACTTTCAGGCCGAGCCGTGACGGGCAATATCTCAAGATGTGCGGCATGACATATCCAGTTGCCAATCTCGTGGATGCCCAGCCGCGCAACGCCAGCAGTACTCTGGGCGAATGGCAGCAGATAGAGAACGATCGCGTCTTAAACCATAATGGTTCCGCAATGCGGGTTTTGCCGAAGGAGGGCAAGATCATCTATCTCGAACCGCGAAAAGAGCTCTCCTCCATCAAATCCGGACAAGTGCTGTTCGAAGGCAAACCATGGGAACCGGGCGGTCCTTTCTCAGGGACAGCTTATACTTTCCGCAAGGGATGTCCGCCGGCACCTTACCGTGTCGAAGCCTTTTATGAAGGATGGACCGAGACTTTGACGCTGCGAGGCGCAGCGCCGGTACGTAAAAAAAGTGGCTGCGATATCGTCGGTTACTCCCTTGAAAGCGACAACGCCGCGCTGACATTCGACACCACATTCGATTAAATTTCGTGGCATCAGGAGGGAAGATGGACTCAAGCACTTCCGATACCACGTTAAGACAGGCAAGCCATTAATTTGGGGCAACCATAGATCCGTTGAGACAATCCGCGCGCTAGGCTGACTGCTGACTGCTGACTGAATATGGGCTGGATCAACAGACCATTTTATCACAAGCC